>CAIZLW010000115.1 GCA_903933915.1 uncultured beta proteobacterium
AAGGAATATGCCCGCGTCTGTACCGCGGAGAACATTCACGGCGTATGCGAGGATTACCGTGCCGCTGTCAGCGTCGACATGGCGATGGACACCGAGGACTTCAATGCCGGGCGCAAGATCCAGTGCCCGACGGCGGTGTACTGGGGTGAAAAAAGCCACACTGAAAAACACTTCGACCCGCGCAAGGCCTGGCCGCAGTATGCTTCGAATATTGTCCGTATCAAGCCGTTGCCTTGTGGCCACTATCCGGCGGAGCAAGTGCCGGACATGGTCTACGACGAAATCAGCACGTTTTTCCGCGACTGATTTCAGCGGGAAGGAGTCAATAAAAACGGGCGGAAATTTCCGCCCGTTAGTTTTGGGTCTACGGACTTTTAATCGGTTACCCGAGAGATGTGTTCAAGTGAAATACAGCCTGAATGCCGTCTCTCCGCTGATAATGCGCCGCGCATTCGCATCAGGCACCCATTGTTTGAAGCTGGCAATGGCCTGCTCATAGGTCATCGAATCCTCAAACGCTGCAAAGGGCCAGTCGCTGCCCCATAACAGCCGTTCTGGCCCGGCGTGGGCGAGCAGCGCCTTGGCGCAGTCCTGCGCAACCTGCGGGGATTCGAAGCGATAGCCGGCGGACAGTTTGATCCAGGTGCGGCCGTTGTCGACGGCTCGCATCACCGCCTGAAATCCTTCGCATGCCACATCGCCGCGCTGCGGGTGGCCGAAATGATCGATGACCAGTTTGACGCCCGCTGCCTGCAGGGTTGCGATGGGCGCGGCCAGCTTGTCGGCGGTCTGGTTGATGTGCACATGCCAGTCAAGATCGCGCACGCGGCGGAAAAACTTCTGATACTCCGCGGTGGTGATGTCGGGCAGGTTCTTCACATTGCGCCACTGGAAACGCACGCCGACGACGCCGTCATCTTTCATCATGCGCATCACGTAAGGGTCTAACGTCGGCTTGACGATGGCGGTGGTGCGCAGGCGTTTGTGCCGGCGCGTGGCCTCGATCGAATATTCGTTGTAATCATCGAACAGGCTGGCCGCCGCCAGCACGGCATATTTCACGCCGTGCTGATCAAGCGTCGCGACGTACTGTTCGATGGTCGCGTCCGCGGGGGGCTTATGCCACGCCGTCGCGGACAGCGGCATGTCGGTGGTGTAGACGTGGGCGTGGCTGTCAACTATCGGTGCATCGGCAAGGTTGTCTGTGATCATGATCGGTCTGGCGCGGTGAACTTGGATCGGATCAGGCTACCACAGAAGGTTTTCCGCCATCGACAATGCGGACCTGTGTTTGACCGGGCTGACGGCCAGCATATACAGTCGTCGCCGGTTATCAAAAGGGTGCTGTTATGAACACGTCAACTCAGGATTTCGCGGATACGCTGCGCATATACGGAAATCTGTCATTGCTCGAAATGGCGCCGGTGTTGCTGGCGGCTGACCGGATCTACCCCGGAAAAACACTTCTTGAGCACGGCAGTGTGATGGCGCTGTGGGGGCTGGCGAGCGATCTCGCCAGCCTGACGTCGGCGGGACAGGCCGACATCGCCACCAATTCCGAAACCCAGGCTCTGCGCGGCGCGGCTGCCCATCCGGACCTGCGTTTCATATTCACTGTTGCGGAATGCCCTTACCGCATCGTGGCGCGCCGTTCGGCAGGCATCTCGAAGCTCGCAGACCTGCGTGGCAAACGGGTGGGTACGCAACTGGAGTCCTCGGGCGAATTTTTCCTCGATGCGATGCTGCGCACCATCGGCATGACGGTGCAGGATGTGACCCTCGTGCCGTTCATGGCGCATACCGATGCGCCGATCAGCCAGTTGCCGGAACAGTTGCGCAGCGGAAAAATCGATGCGGTGGCGCTATGGGAGCCGCAGGTGCAGCGATCCAAATTGGCACTCGGCAGCGACGCCATCGAATTTTATGATCCGGCGGTTTACACCGAGAAATTCAACCTCTGTACCAAACAGGCGAATCTCGATGATCCTGTGATGCGGCAGCGTATCGTTGCTTTTGTCGCGGCGCTGATTACCGCGGCAAGACGTCTCAGGGTTGCGCCGGAGTCCGGCTGGAAGCTGGTGGCGAAGGCAGCGAATCTGGATATCGACACCGTCCGCGAGGCATGGCCCTATTTCAATTACCCGGGCACGCTGGCAACCGACCTGCTGGATGTTTTCGAACGGCAGGAAGGGTGGATTGCAAAAGTGCAGGGGCGTGCGCCACGCACGCGGGAAGCACTGGCGAGACTGATTGACGGCAGCGTGGTGCGCGAAGCGCGGGCTTTTACTGCGGTTTGAGGTTCAGCGCGCGTACGACCTTGCCCCAGCGCAACATTTCGGACTCGATCAGGTTGCCGAATTCTTCCGGCGTGCTGAGCACGATGTCCACGGCCATGCGGCGCATGGCTTCAATGCTGTCCGGCTGACGCATCACCTTGTGCGATTCGGCGTTGAGCATATCGATGATCGTCCGTGGCGTGCGCGCCGGCGCCAGCAGGCCCAGCACCGCGTCGGAACGGAAGCCCGGTACGCCGGCCTCGGCAATGGTCGGCAGATCCGGCGCGGATTTGGAACGCTGGGCGCTGGCGATCCCCAGTGCGCGCAATCGTCCGCTTTCGATATGCGGCTTCACCGTCAGCGCGTTGCCGAACACCAGGCTGATTTCCCCGGTCAGGGTGCCGATCAGCGCCGGCCCCGCGCCTTTGAACGGTACTTCACGCAGTTTTACGCCGGCCATCTGGTTGAACAGTTCTGCAGTCAGATGCGCCGAACTGCCGCTGCCACCCGAACCGTAAAGAATCTGATCCGGCTGTTTTTTGGCCAGCGCGATCAATTCTTTGACGTTGCGCACCGGCAGCGACGGGTGGGTGACCAGGAAATAGGGGGATGACGCGACCATCGACACCGGTGCAAAGTCGCGCAATGTATCGAATGGCAGTTTTGCGTACATGCTTGGGTTGACCGAGTGCGGGCTGGACACGAACAGCATGGTGTAGCCGTCTGCAGGAGAGCGGGCAACGATTTCTGTGCCCACGATGGCGTTTGCGCCCGCGCGGTTATCGACCAGGAATTGCCGTTTCGTCGATTCCGACAAACCGGTGGCGAGGTGGCGCGCAATGACGTCGGTGCCACCGCCCGGCGCGAACGGCACCACGATGCGTACCGGTTTCGCCGGATAGGTTTGTGCGTGCACCGTGCCAGTGGCGCTGCAGGTAATGGCAACGGCAAGTGCGTACTGCCATGGAAGTTTGCGCATATATATAGGCGGATTCAACCACGAAGTGCAACGCGGTTAAATGATTGCATAAATACCTGATGAGGGGTTTTCCAGTTTAGTCTTTTCCTGGGGCGATGATTCAAACGATCCATGATC
>CAIZLW010000116.1 GCA_903933915.1 uncultured beta proteobacterium
CTGGCTGGCGGCAAATTGTGTCGGCCTGTGCCTGGGTTCCAGCCAGTCGGCAGGCCGGGCGCTGGTCGGCTATTTCAGCCCGCCGGGACGACAGGCCGAGTTTTTCGGCTTGTGGGGGCTGGCGGTCAAATGTTCTTCCATTCTCGGTCCGCTGAGCTACGGCGCGGTGTCCTGGCTGACCGTTGGTGATCACCGGCTGGCGATGTTGCTGACGGGTGCTTATTTTGTTGCGGGCCTGCTGCTGCTGACAGGGATTGATGCCGAACGCGGGCGCAATACGGCGCTGCAGGACGGTCGGGCCAGAATTTGAATATGATCTTCAAAAAACAACGTCTGTTGCGGTTCGGGTCGACGGCAGTATTCAGGGGAATGCCATGCTCAGTTTTCTGACCGGAAACAAGGTTGATCACCAGATGGCCGATATCAAAAAGGCCAGGGAGATCATTGCCGAACTGCCTGCAGATCCGTTGAAGGCCCTGGCCGAAATCACGCAATGGCTGGAGAGCCTGCGGGACACCAAGGCCTTCAAGGTCGACCGCCTGTTCGAGAACATAGATCTGCTTGACGCCGCCGCAAAAAATCACCAGCGCAAGCTGGCCCAGGATTATTTTGCGACGGCGCGACAGCAGAAATTCCAGGAAAACCGGCTGTGGGCCAGCAGCTATACGTTCTGGAAGGCGTTGAGTGAAGCCTATCTTGAATGTGTGGCCCGCTTCGAAGCCACGCAGACCGGCGGTACCGCATTCCGCAAGAACCTGCCGGTGATCGTGGCGCGCGCATTGCGCACGCTGACGCTGCAGCTGAAATGGGTGCTGGTGCGCTACGGTCCGGTTGACCCGCGGGTGTGGTCCGACATCGGGCGGCTTCACCAGTTTGCCGAGGCCTCCGGCTTTGCCGCAAGCCCGGTGGCGATCTATCCCGGGTCGCACGGCAGCGGCTCGGCGCAGCAGGAATTCCTCAAGGCGGTGATGCTGACCGCGTCATCAACCGACGGCCTCAGCCCCCTGCACCAGGAAATCGCCGAGCGTGCGGTGGCGCATTTTTCCCCGGGGTTCCGCGTCACGCGCGAGCCCGGTTCCGG
The DNA here is from genome assembly GCA_903933915.1 of uncultured beta proteobacterium. Classification (GTDB taxonomy): domain Bacteria; phylum Pseudomonadota; class Gammaproteobacteria; order Burkholderiales; family SG8-41. The sequence goes on from CAIZLW010000116.1 coordinate 1,082, forward strand.
CTGCGGTTATTGTTTTGATATTGCCAACGGCAAGCCGCCGTTCCGGGTAATCGGCGACAAAATGCCCGCATCACCAACAGCGCGTTTTTTTGGCGCCGGTGACGCGCTGGCGCAACTGATCCGCGTCGAGTCGGTGATCCGCGAGACCGGCGCGATTCCGTCGGATGTGCATCTCGGCGGCGTTTACGACAACGAGACGGTATTGCCGGTATTGCGCCACCTGATCGCCTACTGGTCCGATGACGCGCCGGCGCGCAGCGCGCAGCGCCGGCAGACCGCGACGCGAATGACCGTGCTGCGCGGCATGCCTGAAATTCTCGCTGCGCTGGATCCGGTCAACAGCGATGCGCTGGATTTCAGCGATCCGGCCGAGGCTGAAAATACCGCCGAGAGCTGGATCGTCGAAAACGTCAGCGACGGCGGTTACGGTGCGATTATTCCTGCCGCGAAAAGCGACTGGGTACGCGTCGGTGCACTGATCGGCGTCAAAACCGAAGTCGCCAAACACTGGGGCATCGGCATCATTCGCCGGGTGACCCGCGACGAGCATCAGCAGCGCCGCGTCGGCATCCAACTGCTGTCCAAGCTGGCCATACCGGTGCGCATCGGCAAATCCGGCGGCATGTTTGCCTCGGGGCCATCGGAGACCAACGATTCGGCGCTGCTGTTGTCCACCACCCCCGACAGCAACGGCGAAGTCGGTGTGGTATTGCGCGAAGGCATTTACAACGCGCGCGACAGCCTCGACATGGTCGTCAACAACAAGCCTTATCTGCTGATGCCGTCGCGTCTCGCCGAAGGCGGCGAGGATTTCGATTGGGCGGTGTTCAAGGTCATGCAGCGCTCGAGCTGATGATTTTTTATTTATAAGTATTTGATTGTATTGGTATAAATACTTATTCATCGGTTTCAAAATTTCCTGCTCCGATTTGCGCTGTATCAAATGGTGGTGTCGCCACTCCGGTGACAATGGTCACGCATCGGAGTAGCGACGTGTTCATGCATAACCGCTGAAACGCACGCCAACAATAATGATTCGGAGAAGGAGAGCACCATGCTGAAAAAACTGATTCCCGCACTTGTGATTGCTGTAGCTGCCGCTGCACCGGCGCTGGCGCAGAACGTGACTTATACCAAGGACATCGCCCCGCTGTTCAAGGAGAACTGTTCGGAATGCCACGGTGACGGCGCGCCGCTGTTCAAGGAATTCAAGAAGCAGGAAGAGAAATTCACCAAGGAAAAGCTCGGCCCGCGCATGGACTCCTATCCGTTGCTGGTGACCCACGTTGCCTATCCCGAGACCGGCGCCATTCAGCGCCGTCTGGATGACGGCAAGGCCAGCCCCGGCGGCAAACCCGGCAATATGTACCGTTACCTCGGCGGCGATGATCAGGAACGGCAGAAGAATCTGGCGCTGTTCAAGGCCTGGCTGGGTGAAGGCGGCTGGAATCTGAATCGCTGGGTTGCGCGTGGTGATGTGCCGGCGGTGACCAAGGAACAGCTCGACAAGCTGAAGCTCGCGTACTAAGCGCGGCAGCATCATAAAAAACGGCGCGCCCGATTCGGGCCCGCCGTTTTTTTTGCGTCATGGTGCAGATGACGCTCCGCACGGACTGAAAACTCAGGCCAGTTTTGTGGCGCCTGCCGCGGCGATTTTCTGGATTTCCGCTTCACCGTAACCGGCTTCGCGCAGGATCTCCGCGCTGTGTTCGCCCAGTCGCGGCGCCGGGCGGTGCGGCATTTCATCAGCGCCCGACCAGTGGCTGGCCAGCGCCATTTCACGCAACCGGCCTTCGCTGGGATGCACGGTGTCCTTGAAGAATCCGGTGGCGGCGAGATGCGGATCGTTGAGCACGTCGCCGACGGTTTTCATCGGCGCCGACGGAATGTCGGCTTCGCGCAGCAGCTTTTCCCATTCGGCATTGGTGCGCAGCTTCAGATGTTCGGCGGCGAAGGCGTAGACCTCGGCGATGTTGCGTGAGCGCGCCTCGTGGCTGCTGAAACGCGCATCGGTTGCGAACATCGCCTCCTGGCCGATCAGCTTGAAAAAGGCGCGCCAGTGATTGTCGTTGTAGATCAGCACGCACATATAGCCATCACTGGTTTTGTACGGCGCGCGATCATGCGCCAGCATGCGCGCATAACCGTAGGGGCCTTCCGGCGGATCGAAAGTGAAGCCGCCCATGTGGTCGGCAAGCACCATCTGCGTCACGGTTTCGAACATCGGCACTTCAATCGACTGGCCCTTGCCGGTGCGGCTGCGCGCAAACAGCGCGGTGGTCACCGCGTTGACGGCGGCAAGTCCGGTGATGCGGTCGGCAATCGCCAGCGGCGCATAACGCGGCGAAGAGGCACCGGCTTCATGGAACAGTGCCGGTATTGCCGACATGCCCTGGATCAGGTCGTCGTAGGCTGGTTGCGCGGCATAGGGGCCGCGCTGGCTGAAACCATAGGCGCCGACATAAATGATCTGCGGATTGATCGCAGTGACGTCCTCGTATGACAGTTTCAGCCGCTTCATCGCCTGCGGCCGCACGTTGTAGAACAGCACGTCCGCGGTTTTGATCAGTTTTTGCAGCGCGGCCAGACCCTCTGGTTTTTTCAGATCGAGCACGATGGAGCGCTTGTTGCGGTTGTGATGCAGGAAAATGTGCCCCATCGCCGGATGCCGCATCGGCGCGACATGACGCAGGATGTCGCCGTCGGGCGATTCGACTTTGACGATGTCGGCGCCGAGGTCGCCCAGCAACTGTGTGGCAAAAGGCCCCATGACTACCGAACTCAGGTCAAGGATACGTACGCCGTCCAGGGGTTGAGTCACTACATTTCTCCTCTACAAATTTCTCGTGGTGATGGTTATTCGGGAATGATGTTGGCGGCCTTGGCCAGTCGCGCCCATTTTTCCAGTTCGCTTTTCTGGAATTTGCCGAGCTCCGCAGGTTTCATCGGATCGACCTGGATGCCGAGTACCGCGAAACGCTCGCGCACGTCGCTGCGGGCAAGAATTTTTTCTGCTTCGGCGGCGAGGCGGTCGACGATGGGTTGCGGCGTGCCGGCGGGGGCGAACATCGCAAACCACGCGATCAGTTCGAAATCCTTCACCGTTTCGGCAATCGCCTGTACGTCGGGAAGCAGCGGGTCGCGCTTGCGCGAAGTCACGCCCAGCCCGCGCACTTTGCCGGACTTGACCTGCGGTGCGCCGTTGACCATGTCGGCATAGACCATGTTGATCTGGCCGCTGATGACGTCGGTGAGTGCCGGCGGGATGCTCTTGTACGGTACATGGTTCAGTTCGATGCCGGCCATCTGCTGCAGCATGAACACCGGCACCAGGCTGCCGGCGCTGCCCGAGCCCGCAGTGAGTTTTCCCGGCTGCTGTTTGGCCAGTGCGATCAGCTCTTTGATATTTTTCACCGGCAGCGACGGGTTGGTCACCAGCACGAAGGCGATGGTGCCGACACGGGCGATCGGCGCGAAATCCTTCACCGGGTCGTAGCTGATTTTTTTCATCAGGCTGGGCGCTGCGGCGCTCGGCGTGTTGGTGCTGATCAGAATGGTGTAGCCGTCCTTCGGCGATTTCGCCGCGAGTTCGGCGCCGATGGTGCCGTTGGCGCCGGCACGGTTGTCGACGACGATGGCCTGGCCCAGTGCTTCCGCCAGATTCTGGCCGACCGTGCGCGCGACCACGTCGGTGGCGCTGCCCGCGGTAAACGGCACGATGAAGCGCACCGGGCGGTTGGGATAGGCATCGGTCGCGGCGGCATGTGCAAGCACCGGGGCGATGCAGGCGATTGCGCCCAGGGTCGCGAACATTTTCATGGCGATTCCTCCTTGCGCGGACATCAGGCCAGCACGCTGGTCAGCCAGCGGCCGATATCGGCAACTTCTTCGAGGCAGACTGAATGCTGCATCGGGTATTCATGCCATTCCAGCGCATAACCCGCCTGCTGCAGCTGTTCGCGCGAGCTGTTGCCCATCGCATAGGGCACCACCGGATCGTGGATGCCGTGGGCCATGAATACCGGCGTTTTGGCGTTGGCCGGTGTCGCTTCTTGGGCAAAACTTTCGGCCAGCGGCAGATAGGTCGACAGCGCCATCACGCCGGCGAGCGTTTCCGGATAACGCAGGCCGGTGTGCAGCGCGATCGCGCCGCCCTGCGAAAAACCGGCGAGCACGATTTTTGAGGCGGCGATGCCGCGGCTGTTCTCGCGTGCGATCAGTTGACCGATCTGCGCCTGCGATTCGCGCACGCCTTTTTCATCGGCCTTGCGCGTCTTGCCTTCGAGGTCGCCGAAGGCAATGTCGTACCAGGCGCGCATCACATAGCCGTTGTTGATGGTCACGGGGCGGGTTGGCGCATGCGGGAATATGAAACGGATGCCGGGCGCGCCGCTGAGGTCGATCTCGTTGACGATGGGCACAAAATCATTGCCGTCGGCGCCGAGGCCGTGCATCCAGATTACGGCGGCAGTCGGGTTCGGCGTGGTTTCGAGTTCTATGGATTCTAGCTGTGAGGGCATGGGTGATTCAGTGATTAGGTGATTAGGTGATTCAGTGATTAGGTGATTAAGTGTATTAGGTGATTAAGTGTATTAGGTGATTAGGTGATTCAGTGATTCAGTGATGGTGATATTGGCTGTAACAAATCACCTCGTCACTTAATTACCTAATCACGAAGTTAGGTCTTGGGTCGTACCGCCGACTTCGGCCGGAACGCCTTGCACACGGCATCAACGGTTTCAATGTACGGGCCGCCGATCAGGTCGATGCAGTAGGGCACCGCGGCGAAAATGCCGTGCACCAGCGGCTTGCCGGATTCGTCCTTCAGGCCTTCCAGGGTTTCCTTGATCGCTTTCGGCTGGCCGGGCAGGTTGATGATCAGTGCCTGTTTGCGGATCACCGCAACCTGTCGCGACAGGATCGCCGTCGGCACGAATTTGAGGCTGACCTGGCGCATCTGCTCGCCGAAGCCCGGCATCTCCCGGTCGCCGACCGCCAGCGTGGCTTCGGGCGTGACATCTCGCAGCGCCGGACCGGTGCCGCCGGTGGTCAGCACCAGATGACAGCCTTCCTGGTCGACCAGTTCCTTCAGCGTGGCCTCGATCACCGGCCGTTCGTCGGGTATCAGCCGGGTGACGGTGCGCCACTGCGGCGCACTGATCGCCTGCTTGAACCAGTCTTCCAGCGCGGGGATGCCCTCGTCCCTGTAAACGCCTTGCGATGCGCGATCACTGATCGAGACCAGCCCGATGATGAGTGGTGCGGAATTGGACATGGCGCGGATTATATCCGGGCGCAAAGAGCGCGTAACAAAATGACTTTATGTTGCCCCTCACCCCAACCCGCTGCCCGCCAGCGGGGAGAGGGGGAGTGTTGTTTTGTTACGCATGCCAAAACGTCATTCGGCTGGCGCGTCAGCGGCGGTTTTCACCCGGTTACGCGCATCGACCAGATCGCGGATCATCTGGAACAGCGCGCGGAAATGTTTGGCCGGCTTGGCGCGGGCGCGCTCCTCGGCGGTGTTGCGGATCAGCGTGCGCAGTTGCTGGCTGTCGGCCTCCGGATAGGCGGCGATGAACTCCGACACCGATTGCGGTTCGGCGAGCAGGCGCTCGCGCCAGCGTTCGATGTGATGCAGCCGCGCAGTCTGTTCGGCCGAAACCGAGAGGAAGCCGTCGAGCTTGCTGCGGATCGGCGCCGGGTCGTCGATCTGGCGCATCAGCTTGCCGATGTACTGCACCTGGCGGCGCCGCGCCTCGTTGTGTTTCATGCCGCGCGCCACCAGCACCGCGTCGCGCAGGTTTTCGGGCAGATCGATGCTGGCCAGTTGCTGTTCGTTGAGCTCGGTCAGCTCGGAACCGATGTCCTGCAGCGCGTCCATGTCGCGTTTGCGCTGGCTCTTGCTGGGCAGATCGTCGAAATCGGGGGTGTCTTCCATGGGCAATACAGGGGGAATGGCGGGGAATGGTGGAATTTGAAGCTGTTATGATAACGCCCTTTCCTGCAGGGTCGATCCCTGCATCCCGCAAAAATCATGGCCTCCAATCCGTTTTCCTATACCGACGACATACTCAAGCAGCTGGTGACTGATGCACTGACCTATGCCAAAACCCGCGGCGCCACCGCGGCGGACGCCGAAGTCAGCGAAGGTTTCGGCCAGACCGTGACCGTGCGCCAGCGCGAAGTCGAAACCATCGAATACAACCGCGACAAGGGCATCGGCGTCACCGTCTACATCGGCCAGCAGCGCGGCCACGCCTCCAGTTCGGATCTGTCGCCGGAAGCGCTGCGCGATACCGTCGATGCCGCGCTGGCGATCGCCCGCTTCACCGCGATCGACGACTGCGCCGGTCTGGCCGATCCGGACCGGTTGGCCCGCGAATTCCCGGACCTTGACCTGATCCATCCCTGGGACATGCCGGTCGAGCGCGCCATTGAAATGGCGCAGGCCTGCGAAGCGGCGGGTTTTGCGGTGGACAAAAAAATCACCAACTCCGAAGGCGCGACGGTATCGACGCAGCAGTCGCACTTCATTTACGGCAACACCAACGGCTTCCTCGCCGGTTATTCCAGCTCGCGCCACAGCATCTGGTGCGCGCTGATCGCCGGCAAGGGTGACGGCATGCAGCGCGACGACTGGTACGAAACCGTGCGCGATCCGGCTGACCTGCCGGCGCCCGACGTCATCGGCCGCAAGGCCGGCCAGCGCGCCGTGGCGCGGCTGAAGGCGCGCAAGGTGCCGACCGAACAGGTGCCGGTGTTGTTCGAATCCGGCGTTTCCGCCAGCCTGATGGGGCATTTTGTGTCGGCAGTGTCGGGCGGCAGCCTGTATCGCAAGTCGTCGTTCCTGCTCGACAGCCTGGGCCAGACGGTGTTTTCACCGTGTGTGCAGATGACCGACCTGCCGCTGATTCCGAAGGGCCTCGCCAGCGGCGCGTTCGACGAAGAGGGCGTGGCCACGCAGGCACGAGACATCGTCAAGGACGGCGTGGTGCAGGGCTACTTCCTCGCCAGTTATTCGGCGCGCAAGCTGGGCATGCAGTCCACCGGCAATGCCGGCGGCAACCACAACCTGATCATGCAGGACACCGGCGAAGATTTCGTCGCGCTGCTGAAAAAGATGGGCCGCGGTTTGCTGGTTACCGAACTGATGGGGCAGGGCGTCAATGCGGTGACCGGCGATTACTCGCGTGGTGCGGCCGGTTTCTGGGTGGAAGACGGCGTGATCGTTTATCCGGTGCAGGAGATCACCATCGCCGGCAACCTGAAAACGATTTACAAAAACATCGTCGCCATCGGCAACGATGTGTCGCGGCGCAGTTCGCGCCAGTGCGGTTCGGTGCTGGTCGAAGGCATGACCCTCGCCGGGACTTAAAAATTCATTTAAAAACAAATAGTTAAAATTATTTCGGAGGCAAGGTCATGCAGCGTCGTTCATTCCTGAAAAAGGCGGGCCTCGGCCTGGCCGCGGGCACGGTGGCCGCGCCGGCGATTGTGCATGCGCAGCCGGTGATCCAGTGGCGGCTGGCATCGAGTTTTCCGAAGACGCTGGATACGCTGTACGGCGCTGCCGACATTCTGTCGAAGCGTGTCGCTGAGGGCACTGACGGCAAGTTCCAGATCCGCGTGTTTGCCGCCGGTGAAATCGTGCCCGGCCTGCAGGTGCTCGATGCCGTGCAGAACGGTACCGTGCAGTGCGGCCACACCGCGCCGTATTACTACATCGGCAAGGACCCGGCATTTGCCTTTGCCACGGCATTACCGTTTGGCCTCAACGCGCGCCAGCAGAATGCGTGGATGTACTACGGCGGCGGTCTGCAGGCCGTAGCCGGCCTGTTCAAGGATTACGGCTGCATCCAGTTTCCCACCGGCAACACCGGCGTGCAGATGGGCGGCTGGTACCGCAAGGAAATCAAATCACTTGCCGACCTCAAAGGCCTGAAGATGCGCGTCAGCGGTCTCGCCGGGCAGGTGCTGGCAAAACTCGGCGTGGTCGGTCAGCAGATCGCCGGCGGCGAAATTTATCAAGCCCTTGAAAGGGGCACCATCGATGCCGCGGAGTGGGTTGGCCCTTACGACGACGAAAAGATCGGTATCCACAAGGTCGCCAAATATTATTACTACCCCGGCTGGTGGGAAGGCGGGCCGCAACTGTCGACGGTGGTCAACCTCAAGCAGTGGGAGTCGTTGCCCAAGGCGTACCAATCGATTTTTGAATCGGCTTGCGCCGAAGCCAATGTGCACATGCTGGCGAGTTACGACGCCAAAAATCCGGAAGCGTTGAAGCGCCTGGTCGGCGGCGGCGCGCAGTTGCGCCAGTTTCCGAAGCCGCTGATGGAGGCCGCGCAGAAGGCTGCGTTTGAAATTTACGACGAAGCCGCAACAAAAAGTCCGCATTTCAAACGCATCTACGGCCAGTGGCTGAAGTTCCGCGCCGACCAGTTCCTGTGGTTCCGTGTGGCCGAGATGAGCTACGACAATTTCACCTTCAACAGCGCAGTGCGGCCGACGGCGAAGTAGCAGACCCCTTCAGCCGGTACGCAATACGCGGGCGCGCGTCCGCGGCGTCTTGCCGGCTATGGCACTGTCCTTGACCAGCCGCACCTGCACCTTGTATCCCAGAGCTGACGCATAGCGCTGCAGCGTAGTGATGGATGGCGAATGGCCGCCGCCTGCCGATTCCAGCCGTGCCACGGCGGATTGCGTAGTGCCGATTCTTGCGGCCACTTGGGCTTGGCTCAGTCCCGATTCGGCGCGCGCTTTCAGGATTTCGTCCAGAAAGGCGAACTCGTCGGACAGCCGGTCATATTCGCGGCGTACGTGGGGTCGAGACAGGGCGCGGGCCTTGAACGTTTTAGCCATGTTTGATCTCCTTCATGCGCTTGCGCGTCGTGTCCAGTCTATCGTGTAACTATAGCAAATTTGATATATAAGAACGCTTCATAAAATGAAAGTTACCCTCTCCCCGCTTGCGGGGAGAGGGCTAGGGTGAGGGGACGCAAAGAGTCATTTTGTCAGGTGTTCTAAGGCATGAATCCTGCCCAGTCGTTCGATCTTCGGCACCAGCTACAGCACTAGCGTGATATAACAGCCCGTCCCTGAACCACTTCATGCTGCGGGCTGCAAAGCCGGCAGCGCATTCCGCCGTGCCGCCCATTTACCTGACTCTGGCGCTGACGTTTTTCAATTTCACCGGCAACAACTCGATGCGGGTGTTGCTGACGCTGTACGCGCTGCATCTGGGCGCATCGGCCACGGCGGTCGGCGTCATCGGCGGCCTGCTGTTCGTGTTTCCGGTGCTGCTGTCGTGGGTGGTCGGTGGCCTCGCCGACCGCAAGGCCGCGCGCAAGCTGCTGCTGTTCGCGGCAACCTGCGCCGCGGGGTCGCTGCTGCTGATGTATTTTTTTCCGACGCTGCCGGTGTTTTACGCCGCCGCCGCGCTCAACGGCCTCGCGCTGTCGTTTTTCCATGTCACGCTGCAGAACCTGATCGGCAATCTCAGCGCACCGGACAAACGCGCGCGCAATTTCGCCAACTTCAGCATGATCGGCGCGACCACCAGTTTTTTCGGCCCGCTGATGGCCGGCCTGTCGATTGACCACCTCGGTTACGGCTGGGCCTGTCTGGTCACCGCGGCGCTGTCGCTGGTGGTGATCGCGATGCTGCTGACGCTGGGGCGCAACCTGCCGCCGGCCCGCGGCCGCATCAAGGGCGCCGTCGCGCCGCGCACCTGGCTCGACCGCAGCATGGTGGCCATGCTGATCACCGGCGGACTGGTGCAGCTTGGCTACGACCTGTTCCAGTTTTACGTGCCCATCCACGGCCACGCCATCGGCCTCTCGGCTTCGGCGATCGGCGGCGTGCTGGCCACACTCGCCATCGCCGCGTTTATCGTGCGCAATTTCCTGGCGCGGCTGGCCGAGCGCTACCCCGGCGAAAAACTGCTGATGTGGGTGTTCCTGATCGGCGCGGCCGGTTTTGCGCTGGTACCGTTCGCGACCAATGCTTATGTGCTGGGTGCCGTCGCTTTCCTGTTCGGCCTCGGCATGGGCATCGGCATCCCGCTGACGGTGATCCTGATGTTCGCCAACTCTTCCGATGGCCGTTCCGGCCAGATGCTGGGCATCCGCCTGACCGTCAACAATACCGTGCGCATGAGCGGGCCGATGGCCTTCGGCGCGATTGGTGCGGTGGTGGGGGCGTCCGCGGTGTTCTGGATACTGGCGGGGGTGATGATTACTGGTGCATTGCTGGCTCGATCGCAGAAAATCAAATCCAAAGCGTAGTTGTCAGCGGACGGCCTGAACGGTATGGTTCCGCGTCTTGTTCCAAGACTGTTAATCGATCAACAACAGGCCTGTCCGGGATATCGAATCCGCCATGAACCACGCCAACCCCAACCGCAGCGCCGAACTCGCCCGCAACGTCGCCGTCGCGCTGCGCTTCAAGCAGAGCCAGGGCACACCGGCAATGCCGCAGGTCGAAAAGGAAGTGCTCGCGGCTAATTACGACCGGGTGCGCGGCGGCAATCTGCACCTTGCCGGCAATGCGCGTGATCAGGGCTGGCCGCATCCGGCGCTGTATCTGCGCGCGGCGTTTCCGGATCGCGTTGACGTCATTGAGCAGGTGATTGCCGATGGCGATCGTGTCGGGCTGCTGTTCCGCGTCACCGGCACGCATACCGGTAATTTTTTCGGCATTCCGGCGACCGGCAAAAAAGTCGATGTCTATGAAGTGGCGCTGCTGCGCATCGTCAACGGCCAGATGGTCGAAGGCTGGTTCATGATGGACGAAGCGGAACTGTTGCGGCAGCTCGGTTCCAAATTGCCGCCGCGGCCGGATGGGAAATTGATTGCGCCCGCGTTGCCGCAGACCGACGATGCCGCAACGTTTATTAAAAAACTCGAGGCGCAGCCGGCGCTGACCGCGCTGGCGCGCAACAAGCTCACCGCCGCTCGTACGCGACTGTCGACGCAGACCAAGGAAGGACTGGCCGCCAGTCATCACAATCTGCGTTTCGGATTCCAGCACACGCGCGAATTCAGCAAGGCGCATGGCCACGGTGAACTCAATCTCAACGCGGCGTTTGCCGAGCGGCGTTACGGGCTGGATGTGCTGTTGGCCGAGGGCAATCAGGTGTGGGTGCGCTTCAACGTCAACGGCACACACACCGGGCCGTTCTGCGGCATTCCGCCCGCCGGTGCGCGCATGGGCGTCAATGCAGTGGCGATACTCAACTTCGACGATCAGGGCGCGATCACCAGCAGCTGGACCTTTGCCGACGAACTGGGCGTGCTGCTGCAGATCGGGCGTCCCGATTTGCTGCTCGGCGAGCGAGGCGGAGTGCGGTGAGTTCGTATAACCACATGTTTTTAAAAGATTTTTAATGGTATATTCGAGGCATTCCCGATTTCTTTGCGCGGGCTGATTTCGTCCCGCCTGACCCCGCTCCGCTGATCATGGCCATTCGCAGCAAATCCAAAGCCGGTGCGGCAAAACCGACGAAACCGGCAAAGCCGGTGCAAATCGTGAATCCCGCCATGCCCAAGGCAATGGCGGCTGCGGTGGCGTTGCAGTCCGGCGCTGCGTCACCCGCGCCGTCGTCGATGGAGATTTGGGACATCTATCAGGCGGCGTTGCAGGCGCAGCGCCGCGGTGAGCTGGATGCCGCGCGCGAAGGTTATATCAAGGTGCTGGCGGTGCAGCCCGAAGATTTCGATGTGCTGCACATGCTCGGCGTGCTCGAAACCCAGCGCAAGAACATGCCGGAGGCCCTGTCGCGGCTGACGCACGCGCTGCGGCTCGATCCCGACAATCCGGCCGTACACAACAATCTCGGTGTCGCGCTGTGCGGCCTGGGGCGCCATGCCGAGGGTATCGCCGAAATGCATCACGCGCTGGCGCTGGATCCGGAGTTTGCCGACGCCTGCTGCAATGTCGCCCGTGCGTTATGCGATAGCGGAAAAGCCGCAGAGTCGCTGCCTTATTTCGAGCGTGCGGTGACGCTGGAGCCGGATGTCGCGGACATGCACTTCCAGCGCGCCGTCGTGCTCGACAAACTGCAGCATCGCGAACAGGCGCTGCTGTCCTACGACCGGGTGGTTGAACTCAATCCCGGCCATGCCGAGGCGCATTGCAGGCGTGGCCACCTGCTGTCGTATGCCAAACGCTTCAAGGATTCGCTGATCAGTTACGAGCGCGCGATCGCCGCCAATCCGCAGTATGCCGAAGCGCACTGCAACCGCGGCAACGTGCTGCGTCTGCTGGGCCATCTGCCGGAAGCGCTGGTCAGTCTCGATCGCGCGGTTGAATTGCAAGCGCAAATCGCTCCGGCCCACCGCATCCGCGGTCTGGTGCTGACGGGACTCGGGCGCCACCAAGAAGCGCTTGCGTGTTTTGACAAGGCGCTGTCCCTGCAACCGCAGTTTGCCGATGCGATCAATGACCGCGGCAATACACTGCGCCTGCTCGGCCGTTACGACGAAGCCCTGCGTGAACAGGACCGGGCGATCGGTCTGATGCCTTCGGGCTCCGGTGCCCATGCCAACAGAGCTGTTGTCCTGATGGATCTCGGGCGTCCGCAAGAGGCACTCGATTCGATCAACCGGGCAATCCAGTATGCGCCGCAGAGTGCCGAGTTCTGGAATCTGCACGGCAACGCGCTTCAGGCGTTGAACCGCCATGCCGAGTCGGCGGCTTCGTATGGTCGCGCACTGGAGCTGCAACCGGGTTTCGGTCAGGCTGAATTCAACATCAGCATGTGCGCGCTGATCCGCGGCGAATTCGGCCGCGGCTGGCCCTTGTACGAGGCGCGCTGGCGCACCGGACAGCGGCTGGGTTGGATCAAGTTCCGCCGGCCGCAATGGAAGGGTGAAAAAACCGATGGCAGGCTGCTGGTATGGGGCGAGCAGGGCATCGGCGACCAGATTTTTCATCTGAGCATGCTCGATTCGCTGTTCAAACGCATCAGCCACCAGCAGACCACGCTGGCGGTCACGCCGCGCCTGCTGCCGCTGGTGCAGCGCAGTTTTCCCGGCATTTCCTTTGTTCCGCTATCCCGGGCAACGCGCGTACCTTGTGATGTGCAGATTCCGCTGGGCAGCATTGGCGGACTGGTGCGGCGCTCATGGCATGATTTTCCGACACAGCGAAAATCGTATCTGATTGTCGATGAAGAGCGGGTCGATGCTTTGCGCAAGCGTCTCGATCGCGGTGACGGCAAGCTGGTGGTCGGACTCTCCTGGCTGAGCCGCGCCGAGCACTACGGCGAGCTGAAAAGCGTCGGGCTGAACGATCTGAAGCCCTTGCTGCAATTGCCGGGCGTGAAATTCGTCGATCTGCAGTACGGCGACACTACGGCGGAGCGTGAAGAACTGCGCCGGCGCAGCGGTATCGATGTGCAGCGCCTGCCGGATGTCGATACGTTCAATGACGTGGATGGACTGGCGGCGCTGATCCGCGCCTGCGATCTGGTGGTGACCACCAGCAATACCACTGCGCATCTCGCCGGTGCGGTCGGCGCACCGACGTTGCTGATGCTGCCGTTTGCCAGCGGCCGTCACTGGTACTGGCACGAGGAGCGCGAGGACAGTCCGTGGTATCCGTCGATGCGGCTGTTCCGCCAGCGGCAGGTCGGCGAGTGGGGCGACATCATCGCGCGGGTGCGTGATGCGGTGGCGGCCCGCATCGCCGAGGCGTCATGAAACAAAAGCCGGACAAACGCCGGGTCGAGGTCGTCGTCAGTAAACCCGATGTGTCTGCTGCAACCGCGCTTTATCGCGAAGGCCAGGCCGCGCAAAAGCGCGGCGAGTTTCAGGCTGCGGAAGAGTGTTTTCGCCGCGCGCTGGCGCTGCAGCCCGATCATCTGAATGCCTTGCAGATGCTGGGCATACTCCAGGCCCAGCGCGGCCGTCCCGCCGAAGCGGAGGGGTTGCTGGCGCGCGCGCTGGCCATTCAGCCCGATGACCCGAGCATCCACAACAACCGCGCCAACGTGCTGTGCGCACTGCGCCGTTATGGCGAGGCGGTTGAGCATTTTGAACGCGCGATTGCGCTCAATCCGGTATATCCCGATGCGCATGCCAATCTGGGCAAGGCGCTGTTTGATCAGGGGATGACGGCGCAGGCGCTGTCGCGGTTTGAACGCGCGCTCGAACTCAAGCCCGATTTCACCGAGGCGCTGTTCCAGCGCGGCCTCGCCCTGATGAAGCTGCAACGCGACAGCGAGGCGCTGGGCGCTTTTGAGCGAACGCTGAAAGTCCGTCCGGGGCATGCCGATACACATCTCAATCGCGGCAACCTGCTGCGCAAAATGGGCCGCGCCGAAGACGCGCTGATCAGTTTTGAGCGCGCGATTGCCGCCAATCCCGAATGTGCGGAGGCGCACTGCAACCGCGGCAATACGCTGCACGCGATGAAATTCCTGCCCGATGCGCTGATGAGTCTGGATCGCGCTGTGGCGCTGAAGCCGGATCTGGCGCTGGCACATTGCTCGCGCGGCGGCGTGCTGGCCGATCTCGGCCGTATGCAGGAGGCGGTCGACTGCATCGACCGCGCGATTGCGCTGCAACCGGATATGGCTGAAGCGCATGGCAACCGGGGCCTCGCCCTGCGCGGACTCAACCGCCTGAATGAAGCGATGGCGGCATTTGACCGGGCGATTGCGCTGCGTCCGGACTATGCCGGTGCCCATGCCAACCGCGGCGTGACGCTGACCGATCTCGGCCGCTACGACGAAGCGCTGGCGGCGCTTGACCGCGCGCTGGAGATTGATCCTGCACGTGCCGATTTCTACAACACCCGCGGCAATATCCTGCAGAACGTCAACCGCCACGAAGAGGCGTTGCGCGAGTACGCGCGGGCACGGCAGTTGAAACCGGATTTTGGCGAGGCTGAATGGAACGAGAGCGTCTGCCGCTTGCTGTACGGTGATTTCGCCAAAGGCTGGCCGCTGTTCGAGAGCCGCTGGCGCAACGGCCAGACGCTCGGTGAATTGAAGTTCGCGCAGCCGCTTTGGGAGGGCGGCAAGGTGCCGGGCAATCTGCTGGCGTGGGGTGAGCAGGGCATCGGCGACCAGATTCACCAGTTGGGCATGGTCGATGGCCTCGCCGGTTCCGCCAGCGGCGTGATTGTCGCGGTCAATGATCGCCTGGTGCCGCTGGTGCAGCGCAGTTTTCCCGGCATGCGCGTGATCCCGCTGAAAGCCGCCGCCCGTGAAAAATTTGCGATGCACACCCCGACCGGCAGTCTGGGCCGTCACCTTCGGCGCAACTGGGACGAGTTTCCGACGGCGCGCAAGACCTATCTCCAGGCCGATCCGCTTCGGGTCAGCGAACTGAAAAAGCGCATTGCCGCCAAGGGGTGGCTGATTTGCGGGCTGTCATGGCAGAGTGCGGCGCCCAGGGTCGGCTCAGCAAAAAGTATCGCGCTGCGCGATCTGGCGTCGCTGCTGGGGCTCAAGGGTGTGCAGTTTGTCGATCTGCAGTACGGCGATACCGCCGCCGAGCGCGAGGCCGCGCAAGCGGCGACGGGTATCGAGGTCAGGCATGTCGACACCGTCAACAACCGCGAAGATATCGATGGACTCGCGGCGCTGATCAGCGCCTGCGATGTGGTGGTGACGATCAGCAACACCACGGCGCATCTGGCCGGCGCGCTGGGCAAGCCGACCTTGCTGATGCTGCCCACCGGTGTTGCGCGTCACTGGTACTGGCATGAGGGGCGCAGCGACAGCCCGTGGTATCCGTCGATGAGGATTTTCCGGCAGCGCACCATGGGCGACTGGCAGCCGGTTTTTGCCGAAGTCTGTGAGGCGCTGCAGAAACACATCAAAGCGCAGCGTGCCTGAACAGCGATTTACCCCGGAATAAGTCATCAGCGCCTGCTGTTCAGCAACTGTCAGACGGCGTATTGTCCGTTCGTTGCCAACAGTGGGGAGAATTCTGATGCGTCTGCGCCATATGCTGAGCATTGCCCTGTTATCCGCCGCGCCGGTGACCGGCGCCTGGGTTTACGCCGCACCAGTCAGTCCGGACCTGTCGTTTTTCATCACCAGCGCGGGGCTGGGCAAGGGCGCTGATCTCGGCGGCCTGGCCGGCGCCGACCAGCACTGCCAGCAACTCGCCGCCGCAGCGGGCGCCGGCAAAAAACAATGGCGCGCCTATCTGAGTGCCACCGCGACCGGCGGCGCTCCGGCCGTTAACGCCCGCGATCGCATCGGCAAGGGCCCCTGGTACAACGCCGAAGGCCGGCTGGTTGCGCGCAATGTCGAAGAGCTGCATGGCATCAACGGCATCAACCGCCTGACCGCGCTGACCGAGAAGGGGGCGCGGGTCAACGGCCGTCTTGAAACCCCGAACACCCATGACATCCTCACCGGATCAATGCCCGATGGCCGCCTCGCCGTCAGCGACAAGGACAGCACCTGCGGTAACTGGACCAAAAGCGGAGAGGGCGCGGCGATGGTTGGTCACCACGACCGCTTCGGCCTGCGTGATGACGAGCCGTCGCGCTCATGGAATTCCTCGCATCCGTCGCGCGGCTGCAGCCAGGACAACCTGAAGTCTTCCGGCGGCGCGGGCATGTTCTACTGTTTCGCGGCAAATACCAAATAAGAAAACCGTAACAAGCCCTCCTCGCGGCGGGCTTTGAATGTTTGTTCGTGTGGCTGAGATCCGGAGGAGGAGCGATGCCCTTGAAACCGTTGCGCGTGTGCTGCTTGGTGCTGGCCTGCCTGCTGCCCTTGTTGGTGCAGGCGCAGTCCTATCCCAACAAGCCGGTGCGCATGATCGCGCCCTATCCGCCGGGTGGCACCAGCGACGTTATGGCGCGGCTGGTCGCACAGAAACTGTCGGATACGCTGGGCCGGCAGGTAATCGTCGACAACCGGCCCGGGGCGGCCGGGAATCTCGGTCATGAAATCGCCGCGCGCGCACCCGCCGACGGTTACACGCTGCTGCTGACCAGCGGCGGGGCGATGGTGACCAATGTGTTTCTCTACAAGCGCCTTGGTTTCGACCCGTTCAGGGATTTTGCACCGGTGTCGATTGTCGCCACGGCGGCGCCGATGATGGTGATCAACCCTTCAGTCCCGGCGCGTACGGTGCAGGAATTCGTTGCACTGGCGAAAGCAAAGCCCGGTGAATTCAATTTCGGCTCGGGCGGCGTCGGCACCACCTCGCATATTGTCGGCGAGGTGTTCAAGGCGGCCACTGGTGTGAATATTGTTCATGTGCCGTACAAGGGCGGTGGCCTCGCCGTGCTGGATGTGGTGGCCGGACAGATTCCGCTGTCGTTTGCCGACATGGTGCCCTCAGTGCCGCAGGTCAAGTCCGGGCGGCTGCGCGGGCTGGCGGTGACTACGCCGCAACGCGCGCCGGTATTACCCGATGTGCCGACAATGGCCGAGGCTGGTGTTGATGCACCGTTCCCCGGGCAGTGGTGGGCGGTGGTGGCGCCGCGCCAGACGCCGCGCACAGTAATCCAGTTCCTCAATCAGCGCATCGGTGAATTCATGCGCACGCCGGAGATGCAGGAGCGGCTTGGCGGCATGGGCGCGTTTCCCGCACACACCACGCCGGAGCAGGTGACGGAGACGATGGAGCAGGGCACCCGGCAGATGGCCGCCGTGGTCAAGGCGGCGGGCATCAAGCCGGAGTAGGCGCACAGTCAGCGCGCGCCGGACGTTCTCTGTTCGGCGATGAAGGTGCGGATTTCGGTGACCAGCGCCGGACTGCTTTGAATGCCCGTTTTACCGGTATGCGACACGCCGTCGAGCAACACTAGTTTCATGCCGGGACGGATGGTTTTGAGTTCCTGCATGTCCTTCAATGTATGGTCCAGCGTGCCGACGATGCCCATGGTCGGCACTTTCACTGCGGCCATCTGTTCGGCAGTGACCGCCTGATCCTTGTAACCGCGCAGTGAAGCCGCAGTTGCGAGCTGGTCGAAGGTTTTGTCGGCGCGGCAGGCGGCCATGCGCTGCTGGATTTCTTCTTCGGTGGGTTTCATGCCGGCGGGGGCCTGACGCGTCAGCCGGCTGCGGCTGATGCAGTCGCGGGCGATTTCGGCGGCTTCGGTTTCGATGCGCGGGTTATTGGCTTCCTGCGGTGAGCGACCCGCGCCGGCAACCTGCACGCCGGTGAGGAAACGTTCGGGATGCAGGGTCAGCAGTTGCGCGACGGTGCTGCTGCCCAGCGAAAAACCGATGATGTGCGCCTTGTCGATCTTCAACGCGTCAAGGATGCGTGCCACGTCCAGCGCCTGCTGCCGGCCGTAAGCGGCGGGTTCGCGCGGCGAGTCGCTTTTGCCGTGGCCGCGCGCATCAAAGGCGATGACGCGGAAGTCTTTCGACAGGTTGTCGACGACGCCGGGGGTGATCCAGCTCTCCAGACGTGAGGTGCCGCCGTGCAGCAGCACGATGGCTTCGCCCTTGCCGGTGTCGATGTAGCGGAGCTTCACGCCATTGGCGTCCAGATATTTGTCTTCGTAGGTGGCTGCGGCGACGCTCGGTGCGATGGCAGTACACAGCAGCAGTGCCGTGATGCGGATGAACGGGTTCATGGTCCTGTTCCTTTTGCGGTTTTGTTGTTATTGCCTGATGACGTCTCGGTGCCGTTCAGGATTCGATGGCGAATTTTTTCAACAGCACCGGATCGGGATCGACGCCGAGCCCGGGGCCCTGTGGAATCGCGAAGCGGCCGTTTTTCGGGTTGATCGCATCGCCGAGCGGATTTTCGGCGAAATCGCAGTAGAAGCGTTCGACCCAGGGCTGCTGGGCCTGCGCGGCGCAGACATGGATGGAGGCCAGCAGCCCGGGGCCGAAATAGGCTGAGTGCGGCACCACGCGCACGCCGTGGGCTTCACCCAGTGCGAACACTTTCTGCATTTCGGTGACACCGCCGACTTTGGTGACGCTCGGTTGCGCAACATCCAGCGCACCGCGTTCGAACAGGCGCTGGAATTCATTGACGGTGCCGACGTTTTCACCGGCGGCGACGGGAATGCCGCCTTCGGCGCGCACCCGTGCCAGACCGGCATGGTCTTCCGGCGGCCATACCGGTTCTTCCAGAAATTCGAGATCAAGTTCGTACAGCAGCTTGCACATCGCCACTGCCTGCAGCGGCGTCCACGGCGTGCTGCAGTCGACCATCAGCGGCACGCCGTCGCCGGCGGCCAGGCGCGCGGCGCGGATGATTGCGGGATCGATTTCATGGATCTTGATCAGGTTGTAGCCGCGGCCCAGTGCTTCGGCGATGCGCGGCTCCAGCGCCGCCGCCTTGCCGTAACGCAGCAGGCTGGCATAGGCGGGCAGGTCGGTGCGCGGGCTGCCGCCGAGCAGTTGGTACAGCGGCCGGTTGGCGATTTTGCCGGCGATGTCCCACAGCGCGATGTCGATGGCGGACATGCCGTACATCACCGGGCCGCTGCGGCCGGCGCCGTGCAGGGTGTGCGCGAGGTCATGCATCAGCGCGCTGATCGCCGTTGGGTCGCGGCCGACGCACAGCGGTGCAATCATGCGGTCGATCGCGGTGCGGGTGACCGGCCACACGCGGTGGCCGAAGGCTTCGCCCCAGCCGCTGATGCCGGCGTCGGTGTCGACGCGTACCAGCAGGGTTTCGATCGCGGTGCGCGGACGTCCGCCGACCATCGGCGTGTCGCCGGTGATGAGCATGGGCATGGAGGTGACGAAGGTGGTGACAGCGGTGATTTTCATCAGGACGACCTTGTTGTAAAGGAAGGGGGCTCGTAATTATAAGGCATTGTTTTTATTGTAAAAATAAGCGTCTCTGTAGAGGCGGGGGCGTTAAGGCCCCCATGTTAAAATTCGGGCCTGTGCCCGTAACCCTCCCGGAATACCGATGCCCATGTCCATTTTTGCCAACCGTCTCCAAGCCGTCGACCCTGATATTTATCACGCGATCGAGCAGGAGGCGCAGCGACAGGAAGACCACATCGAGTTGATTGCTTCGGAGAACTACGCCAGCCCCGCAGTACTGGCCGCGCAGGGTTCGGTGCTGACCAACAAATACGCCGAGGGTTATCCCGGCAAGCGTTACTACGGCGGCTGCGAATACGTCGACATTGCCGAGAGGCTGGCGATCGAGCGCGCCAAGGAACTGTTCAAGGCCGGTTACGCCAATGTGCAGCCGCACTCGGGTGCGCAGGCTAATGCGGCGGTGTTTCTCGCTACACTGAAACCGGGTGACAGCATTCTCGGCATGCGCCTGTCCGACGGCGGCCACTTGACCCACGGCGCCAAGGTCAACATCAGCGGCAAGTATTACAACGCCTCCAGCTACGGACTGAATTCCGAGACCCAGGCGATTGATTACGATGAAGTCGCCGAGCTGGCGAAAATCAACAAGCCCAAGCTGATCGTCGCCGGCGCATCGGCGTATTCGCTGGTCATTGACTGGAAACGCTTTCGCGAAATCGCCGACAGCGTTGGCGCGCTGCTGATGGCCGACATGGCGCATTACGCCGGTCTCGTCGCCGCAGGCCTGTATCCGAGCCCGGTGGGCATTGCCGATTTTGTCACCACAACCACGCACAAGACGCTGCGCGGCCCGCGCGGCGGCATGATTCTGTCCAGTGCCGAACACGAAAAGATACTCAACTCCGCAGTGTTTCCGGGTTCGCAGGGTGGCCCGCTGATGCATGTGATCGCGGCCAAGGCAGTGGCGCTGAAGGAGGCGATGTCCAAGGAATTCCGCGACTACCAGCAGCAGGTGCTCGACAACGCGCGGGTGATGGCCAAGGTGATGCAGGAACGCGGTTACCGCATCGTCTCCGGTCGCACTGAATGCCACATGTTTCTGCTCGACCTGCGCGACAAGCCGGTGACCGGCCTCGAAGCCGAACAGGCACTGGGCCGCGCCAATATCACCGTCAACAAAAACGCTGTGCCCAACGACACCCGCACGCCGACGGTGACCAGCGGCGTGCGTATCGGTTCGCCGGCAATGACCACGCGCGGCTTCCGGGAAATCGAAGCCGAGAAGCTCGGCCACCTGATTGCCGACATTCTCGATGCGCCGCAGGACGACGCCGTCAACAAGAAGGTCCGTGAAGCGGTGAAGGTGCTGTGCGACCAGTTCCCCGTATACCGCAAATCGTAAACCGGAAGCGCCGCCGCCATGAAGTGTCCTTTCTGCAAATCGGATGAGACCCAGGTCATCGACTCGCGCGTCAGCGATGACGGCGACAGCATCCGCCGCCGCCGCAAGTGCGTCACCTGCAGCAAGCGCTTCACGACCTATGAAACGGTGGAGCTGCGCATGCCGCAGGTGGTCAAGCAGGATGGCAGCCGCGCCGAGTTCGATATGGCCAAGCTGCGCACCAGTTTCATGCGCGCGCTGCACAAGCGCCCGGTGCCGACGCCGCTGGTCGACGAGGCGATTGGTGCGCTGACCAACGAGTTGCTGTCGCTGGGAGAGCGCGAAGTACAGGCGCGCCGTGTCGGCGAGATGGTGATGCGCGAACTGAAAAAGCTCGATGAAGTGGCCTATATCCGTTTTGCGTCGGTCTACAAAAGTTTTCAGGGCGTCGACGATTTCACCGACGCGATCAAGGAAGTGCGCCGTCCCGTGCGCGCCAAGTAACCGCAGGCGGCCGCTGGTTGCGGTGGCCGATACTCAAATGTTCAAACCTGAAGATCACCAGCATATGGCCCGCGCGCTGCAGCTCGCCGCGCAGGGGCTGTACACCACGACGCCAAATCCGCGTGTCGGTTGCGTGATCGTGCACGACGGCGTTGTCCTCGGCGAAGGCTGGCATGCGAAAGCGGGCGAACTGCATGCCGAGCCGCTGGCGCTGCAGGCTGCCGGTGATCGTGCTGTCGGCGCGACGATCTATGTCACGCTGGAACCCTGCGCTCACCAAGGCCGCACGCCGCCCTGCGTCGATGCGCTGCTTGCGGCGAAACCGGCGCGCGTGGTGGCGGCGATGCAGGACCCGAATCCGAAAACCGCAGGCAAGGGTTTCGAACAGCTGCGCGCTGCCGGCATCACCGTCGACGTTGGCTTGATGGAGGCCGAAGCGCGTGAACTGAACATCGGTTTTGTGACGAGGATGACGCGCGGCACGCCGTGGGTACGCATGAAAGTGGCGGCGAGCCTCGACGGCCGCACCGCGCTCGCCAATGGCCAGAGCCAGTGGATCACCGGCGCGGAGGCGCGCAAGGATGGTCACGCCTGGCGCGCACGGGCCTGCGCCGTGCTCACCGGCGTCGGCACGGTCAAGGACGATGATCCCCTGCTGACGGTGCGCGATGTGGTGACGACGCGCCAGCCGTACCGGGTGGTGGTGGATAGCCGGCTGCAGACGCCGCTGACGGCGAAGGTGCTGGGGCCGGGCACGATCATCGCTGCCGCCGGTGTCGATGCGCCGCGCAGCGTTGCGTTGCGCGCGCATGGCGCCGAAGTCGTGGTGCTGCCCAATCATGAGGGCAAGGTTGAACTGCCGGCGTTGCTGCAGGAACTGGCGCGCCGCGGCTGCAATGAAGTGCACGTCGAGTCCGGTTACAAGCTCAACGGGTCGCTGCTTGACGAAGACCTCGTTGATGAGCTGCTGATCTACATGGCGCCGTGCATCCTTGGCGACACCGCCAAGGGCATGTTCCACCTGCCGCCGCTGGCAAGCCTGGCGGGACGGCGCAATGTGCGCATCACCGATATCACGCGCATTGGCGATGACATCCGCATTCTGGCAAGGCTGCATTGATGTTTACCGGTATCGTCGCGGCGGTTGGCCGCATTGAGAATATCAATCCTGCGCCGGGCGGTGTGCGATTGCATATCGCCACCGGCGCGCTGGGCATGGATGATGTCGCGCTCGGCGACAGCATTGCCGTCAACGGCGTGTGCCTGACCGTGGTGGCTTTTGATAAAACCTTCTTTGAGGCGGAAGTGTCGCAGGCCTCGCTGGGGGTGGTCGCCGGTTTCGATGCGGGCGCCGCGGTCAACCTGGAAAAGGCACTGCGGCTGGCGGATCGTCTCGGCGGGCATCTGATGAGCGGCCACGTTGATGGTGCCGGCACGGTGGCGCAATTCGAAGCAGTGGGAGACAATCGCCGCCTTGTTATTGAAGCGTCGCCGGCGATTGCGCGTTACATCGCACGCAAGGGTTCGATCGCGGTGAACGGCGTCAGCCTGACGGTGAACACGGTTGAGGGTAATGCATTTGAAGTGAACCTGATCGCGCATACGCTGGCCACAACGACGCTGCAACACCTGAAACGGGGGGGGCGTGTCAATCTTGAGGTGGACATGCTGGCCAGATACATTGAGCGCCTGCATGAAGCCGGTAGTGCAGGAAAATGAAAGTAAGGAACTGAAGTTTTGAACTCTGGAAAAAACGAATTGGCCATCAGCTCGACATCCGAAATCATCGCCGAAATGCGTGCCGGTCGCATGGTCGTGCTGGTCGATGAGGAAGACCGCGAGAACGAGGGCGACCTGGTATTGGCTGCGGAATTCGCGACACCCGAGACCATCAATTTCATGGCGCGTTTCGGTCGCGGCCTGATCTGCCTGACGCTGACCGAGGAACGCTGCCGGCAGCTGAATCTGCCGCTGATGGTCAGCAACAACCGCTCGCCGATGGGCACCAATTTCACGCTGTCGATCGAGGCCGCCGAGGGCGTGACCACCGGCATCTCGGCGGCGGATCGCGCAAAGACGGTGCAGGCGGCGATCCGCGCCGATGCCGGCCCGGACGATATTGTCCAGCCCGGCCATATTTTTCCACTGATGGCGCAGACTGGCGGTACGCTGATGCGCGCGGGTCATACCGAAGCCGGTTGCGATCTGGCGCGGCTCGCCGGCCTGAGTCCGGCAGCGGTGATCTGCGAAATCCTCAAGGACAACGGCGAGATGGCGCGGCTGCCGGACCTGATCCCGTTCGCTGCTGAGCATGGCCTGAAAATCGGCACCATCACCGACCTGATCCAGTATCGCAGCAGCACCGAATCGCTGGTCAAGCGCGCCACCGAACGCGACATTGAAACCGCGCAGGGCACGTTCCGGCTGGTCGCGTACACCGAAACCGCCGGGGGTCAGACCCATCTCGCGCTGGTGCGCGGCAAGATTGCGCCGCGTGACGAAGTGCTGGTACGGGTGCACGAGCCGGTGTCGCTGATCGACGTGCTCGACACCAGCGCCACCAGTCATTCGTGGAATCTGCACGATGCGATGGCGGAAATTGCCCGCAACGGCCGCGGTGTGATCATCCTGCTGCACCGTCCGGAAACCGCTGCCGAGTTGCTCGAACGCGCACGCCCGCAACATGAACGCGGCGGCCCGGCAAAAATCGTATTGCGCAATTACGGCATCGGCGCACAGATCCTGCGCGACCTCGGCGTGAAAAAAATGCGCGTGATGGCGCAACCGCTGCGCATGCCGAGCATGGCGGGTTTTGATCTCGAAGTGACCGGCTATCTGCAGCCGCCGGGCAAGGCATAGGCAACAAGAGGGAACAAGGAAAAGAACATGGGACGTTACGACGGCATCGAAGAGCTGGAACCCAACACCAATGGTGCGGGGCTGCGCATCGGCATTGTCATGGGCCGATTCAACATCGACGTCGGCGACGGACTGCTGTCGTCGTGCACCGCGGGTCTGGTCAAACACGGTGTTGCGCAGAAGGACATGCGCATCGTCACCGTGCCGGGGGCGCTGGAAATTCCGTTGACGCTGAAAAGGATGGCGCAGAGCGGCAAATACGATGCGCTGATCGCGCTGGGCGCGGTGATTCGCGGCGACACTTATCATTTCGAAATCGTCTCGAACGAATCCTCGCGCGGCATCACCGAAGTGCAGCTGGCCACCGGCGTGCCGATTGCCAACGGCATTCTCACCACCGAGAACGATGACCAGGCCGAAGTGCGCATGGCGCAGAAGGGCCTCGATTGCGCGATTGCGGCTATCGAGATGGCGCGCCTGTTGCCGCGACTGTAATTCGCGGAATTTTATAAGTAATTGTTTTTAAACATTTATTTCTGTGTCCCGGTCATGCGGGGCACAGCGGAGTCTCATGAAATCCAGCCGTAGACGTTCGCGTGAATTCGCCCTGCAAGGCCTTTATCAGTGGCAACTAGCGGGTACTGATCCGCTCACCATTGCCGATCAACTGGCCGATGGCGAGGGCTTCAGCAAGATCGATGCCGATTATTTCAAGGCGCTGCTCAGCGGTGCGGTTGCCGGTGCCGCCGACATGGAGCAGTTGATTGCGCCGTTGCTCGACCGCGCCTACAAGAGTCTGTCACCGGTGGAGCGCGGCATCCTGCTGCTCGCCGGTTATGAATTCAAAAGCCAGCCTGAAGTGCCGTACCGCGTGATCATCAACGAGGCGATTGAGCTGGCGAAATCGTTTGGCGGCACCGACGGCCATAAATACGTCAACGGCGTGCTCGACAAAATGGCTGCGCAACTGCGCGCGGTGGAATTTTACGCGGGCCGTTCGTAACGCCTGCGGACCGGACTGATTAACCGAACCAGGGACGGGCGAGTGATGGACGAAGAAAAACTGAAAAAACGCATTTACGCGTTTCAATTTGCCGGGATACTCAATTTGTTCCTCGGCTGTTATGTGCTGCTTTATGGTGGTGGCGTCGAACCGGGCACGCGCAACATCATGCTGGCTTTCTTTTTCGGATTCGCAATCCTCGATTTCTGGTTTCCGACGCACCTGAAAAAGAAATTCGCCCAGCAGCAGGCGCTGATGCAAGGCCAGACGCCTGCAGGGCCGCCGCCGGAAGCACCGAAGTCCTGATGCAGTTTCGGCTATGCTGATTGCGTAGCCGCTACTTCTTCATTTGCCGCAGCCCGTCGAGCAGGATGGCGGCCAGCGCTGCTTCTTTTGCATCCCAGTGTTCATGCGGATCGACGTCGATATCGATGTCCTCGCCCATCAGCGGGCGCAGTTCGGTATTGGGCATCAGCTGCGCCAACTCTGCTGCGGCGCGTTGCGGATGCGTGTTGTCGTTGCCCGGGACAATGCACGCCGGCGCCTTGATCGACCGTAACTGTTCAGCGCTGGCGCCGATGACCGGTTGGTCGGCGCCGGTCTTGAACTGCTCATCCCACGCCGTCATTGCCGCGATGAATTGCGTGGCGTCCATGTTCAGCAATGCCTGTTTATTGGCGGGCCTTGCCGCGATCCGCTCGCGGAAATGCGGCGTTGCGCAGACTGCTGCCATGCCACCGTTGTTTGCCGCGCGGATGTATTCGCCGTAATACTTTTCGCGCAGCCGCTGCACCGCAAACGCGCCGCCGGTGACGCGCCACAGCAGCAGCCCGCTCACCGCCTGCGGATAACGCAGCGCAAACTCGATCGACAAGCGGCAGCCGGAAGAGCCGCCGCCAATCACCGCAGGCAGGGCGTCGAGTTTTTGCAGCAATGCATAAAGATCCGCTGCCCAGATTTCATGTTCGGCGCCGTCGCCTGCCATCGAGACTTCGGAGGCGCCGCAGTTGCGGCGGTCATGGATCAGCACGCGGTATCCGCCGGTGGCGACACGGGTGGCCAGTGAGCGGACATCGTCGTTGCCGAGACGGCCGCCGGGCGTCAGTGCCACCCACGGCCCGCCGCTGCCGAGTACTTCGTACTGGATTTCAACGCCGTTGATCGTGGTCATGGGCATGGCTTACTCCGGTTTGATGCCGGCGGCGGCAACGACTTTGCGCCACTTGGCGATTTCGGCTTCGAGATAGCGCGCGAATTCGGCAGGGCTGCTGCCGATCGGTTCGCCGCCGATTTTCTCGAAAGTCGATTGCACCACCGGCGACTTGAAGCTTTCGGTAATGCCTGCATACAGCGTGTTGATTACCGCCGCCGGCGTGCCGGCCGGTGCGAGCAGTGCGCTCCAGGCCGCAGCTTCGTAACCTTTGGTGCCGGCTTCATCCATCGTCGGCACATCGGGCAGCGTTTTCGAACGCTTTGCCGTGGTTACCGCCAGCGCGCGCAGCCGTCCTGCCGCGATATGCGGATTGACCACGCTGGTCGGCAGGAAGGCAATGTCGGTTTCACCGCCGACGACGCCGATCAGTGACGGTGCAGAACCTTTGTAGGCGACGTGCACGATCTTTACGCTGGCCAGACTCTTGTACAGCTCCAGCGACAGATGGGCCGACGTGCCCGAGCCCGCCGAGCCGCCGGTCAGGCGGTCGGGTTTTGACTTGGCCAGTGCCGTCAATTCGCGCACGGTTTTCGCGGGCACCGACGGGTGCACTACCAACACATTTGGCGTGACTACGAGCTGGCTGACCGGTACCAGGTCGCGCATCACGTCATAGGGCAGTTTCTGCGTCAGCGCGGGGTTGATCGACAGCGCGGTGGATGCACACAACACGGTATAGCCGTCAGCGGGGGAACGCACCACCGACTCGACGCCGATGTTGCCGCCGGCGCCGGGACGGTTGAGCGCAGTCACCGGCTGTTTCCAGATTTCGCCGAGGCGCAGTGCCACCGTGCGGCAGACGATATCAACTGCGCCGCCAGCCGGGAAAGGAATGACCATACTCACCGCTTTGGCCGGAAAATTCTGTGCGGTGGCGGGGCCGGACAGGACGACAGTCATCACCAGGCCGCAGGCGGCCAGTACGTTGCAGTTCATGGTTGTTCCCCCAGTAATTTTTATTCGAGGCGCAGGTCGAGCTTGCCGCGCAACTCGGCGTAACGGGCGATTTCGCCTTCGAGGTATTTGCCGAACTGTTGCGGCGTCATGCGCGGCAGTTCCGCGCCTTCCGGCGCCAGCGTGTCTTCCAGCGTTTTGTCGGTCTGTGCGGCAGCGACGGCGGCGTTCAGGCGTTCGATTGCCGCGCGCGGCACGCCTCGCGGCGCGAGGATGCCGTACCAGCTGGTCATTTCGTATTTGGGCACGCTTTCACCGATGGTCGGCAAGCCGGGGAACGCCGCCGATCGTTTGGCGGTGGATACCGCCAGCGCACGCACTTTGCCGGAGGCGATATGCGGTTTCACCGACAGCGGCCCCAGCAATGCCATCTGCACTTCACCGCCCAGCAGTCCGGCGATTGACGGTGCCGCGCCTTTGTAACTGACGTTGACCATGTCGACTTTGGCGTAGAGCCTGAGCATTTCCAGGCCGAGGTGAGAGGCGCTGCCGATGCCGCTGCTGGCGTAGTTGAACTTGCCCGGTTGCGCGCGCAGCAGTGTCAGCAGTTCGGGCATTGTTTTCGCGTTCAGCGAGGGATGGATCACCAGCACGAACGGCATTTTTGCGAACAGCGTAACGGGTTCGAAGCTTTTGATCGAATCGTAGGGCAGGTTGCGCGCGAAGGCCGCGTTGATCGCATGCGCGCCGGAGATCCACAGGATGGTGTAACCGTCGGGGGTGGCGCTGGCGGCCGCCGTGGTGCCGATGATGCTGCCGCCGCCGGGACGGTTGTCGATGATGACTTGCTGTTGCAGCGTATCGGTCAGCGACTTCGCGAGCAATCGAGCGGCGACATCGGCACCGCCGCCGGCGGAAATCGGCGCGATCATGCGGATCGGCCGCACCGGATATGACGGTGTCGCTGCGCTGGCAGTCTGCGAGCAGGCTGCCAGCAGCACGATGCCGGTGAAGAATTTTTTCATGGGCATCGCGGCGCTTATTCCGGCTGCAGTCCGATCGCCTTGGCGATTTTTGCGACCTTGTCGATTTCAGACTTGATGAACGCGGCGTATTGCTGCGGCGAATTGCCGGCCGGCTCCAGACCGAGGTCGGAGAAGCGCTGTTTGACGTCGGGCATTTTGGTGATTTGCAGCAATTGGCCGTTCAGCTTGTTAATAATGTCGACGGGGGTTTTAGCCGGTGCAACGAGGCCCCACCAGCTGTCGAACTGGAAACCAGGAAGGGTTTCCGCCACAGCCGGAAGATCGGGCGCCAGTACAGAGCGTTTTTCGCTGGTCACGGCGAGGCCACGCAGGCGACCCGTTTTCACGTGGGGGATGCCGACGGGCATAGTGGCGAAAATAAACTGGATGTGCCCGGCAATCAGGTCGTTCACCGATTGTCCCGTGCCTTTGTACGGCACGTGTACGATATTGACCTTGGCCATGAAGCGAAACAGTTCGCCGGTGAGGTGCGCCGGCGTGCCGCTGCCGCCCGAGCCGTAGTTCAGCTGCCCCGGCTTGGACTTGGCCAGCGCAATCATGTCCTTGACGCTGCGCACCGGCAGCGACGGATGCACCACCAGTACCGTGGTGCCGACGGCCGACAGCGCGATCGGCGCGAAATCATTGACCGGGTCGTAGGGCAGTTTCTTGAACAGGCTGACGTTGACCGCGGTGGGCGCCACATTGCCTACGGTGAGCGTATAGCCATCGGGTGCAGCTTTCGCGCCGATCTCGGTGCCCAGCGTGCCGCCGGCACCGGGACGGTTGTCGACGATGAACTGCTGGCCGTTCAATTCGGTCAGTTTCTGCGCAAGGATGCGTGCCACCAGGTCGGACGAGCCGCCGGCCGGGAAAGGCGCGATGATGCGAACGGCGCGGGTCGGATAGTTCTGCGCTGCAGAGGGTAGCGCTGCGGCAAGGCTCAGCGTCGCGACTGCGGCCACTGCAGTGATGCGGTTCATGTTGTGGGTAGCCCTGTTTCGTTTTGGAAACGCTCGGAGGCACGGATTCTGCACTAAATCCGGGCCGGGGAGAATGTGCGGAACGGCAAAAGTCTCTGGTAGCATCGGCCGTCCGTGGTATTCACGTCCACCAGAAGGAAACGTCCATGCATGCTGCCAGCACACCCGTCAAAGACAAGCGCGTCGAAACTGCCATCCACCATTGGGCACCGCGCTTTGTATCCAGCGGCGTGCCGCTGACGGATTTTGAAGAAGTCACCGCAGGCATTTCCCGCTGGGAGCAGTGGTGCGCGGCATGGAGTGCGCGCGCCGCCGTGCATGAAAGCATAGGCCGCAAGGCGCTGGCCGATGGCTACAAACTCTCGGCGGGCGAACACCTCAACCGCGCGGCGATCTGCTATCACTTCGGCAAGTTCATGTTCGTGCACGACATTCCGCAGATGAAAGCCGCGCACCTGAAGGTGATTGAATGCCGTCAGCTGGCGCTGCCGCTGCTGCCCTACCCGGGGGTGCGCGTGGAAATGCCTTATCAGGGCAAGACGCTGGCCGGCATCCTGCGCAAGCCTGCGGGTAACGCGCCGCATCCGGTAGTGATCATGTGCGTTGGCCTCGATTCAACCAAGGAAGAGCTCGAGGTCTACGAAAACATTTTCCTCGCCCGCGGCATGGCGACGCTGTCCTTCGATGGTCCAGGGCAGGGCGAGGCCGAATACGACATTCCGATCCGCGGCGACTACGAGGTCGCGGTCAAGGCCGTCGTCGATTATGTCATCACCCGCAATGACCTTGATGCCGCCCGTATCGGTCTGTGGGGCGTGTCACTCGGCGGGTATTACGCTGCGCGCAGCGTTGCGTTCGAGAAACGCATCAAGGCCTGCATTTCGCTGTCCGGTCCCTACAGCTGGGTGGAAACCTTCGACAGCCGCAATGAACTCTCACGCGAGGCCTTCCGCGTGCGTTCGCATGCCAAAGACATGGCGGCGGCGCGCGACAATGCCAAGACGCTGACGCTGGAAGGTGTCGCAAAAAACATCACCTGTCCGATCTACGTCGTCGGCGGCGAGTTCGATAAATTGACGCCGCCGCACAATGCCGAACGCATCGCCGCGGAAGTGTCGGGGCCCTGCGAGCTGCTGATCGTCAAGGGCGGCAACCATGTCGCCAACAACCGGCGTTACATGTTCCAGACCCAAACCGCGGACTGGATGGCTGATATTTTGTGCAAGTAGTCCAGGTGTGTGATGTATCTTTGCTGGCGTTAAAGGTGGATTAGATCAATGCCAACTGAATTCGAACTGATCAAACAGCATTTCACCCATGCCACGCCGCGCACGCTGCTCGGCGTCGGCGATGACGCCGCGCTGATCAGGCCAACCCGCGGCCAGGTGCTGGCCGTTGCTGCCGACATGCTCGTCGGCGGACGGCATTTTTTCATGAATACGGATCCGGCGTCGGTGGGGCACAAGGCGCTGGCGGTGAACCTGTCGGATATGGCGGCGATGGGTGCCGTGCCGCGATGGGCGACGCTGGGCATTGCGCTGCCCAGGGCCGATGCGCGCTGGGTCGCAGCAATGTCGAAGGGTTTCATGAAGCTGGCGCGCCGGCATGGCGTTGACCTGATCGGCGGCGATACCACGCGCGGGCCGTTGAACCTGTGCGTGCAGATCATAGGTGAAGTGCCGGCGCGGCAGGCGTTGCGCCGCGACGGCGCGAAACCCGGCGATGACATCTGGGTCTCGGGCACGCTGGGGGATGCCGCACTGGCGGTGGCTGCGAAAAACAAACGCATCAGGCTCAAGCCGGCTGAACTGAAACAGGCCCTGCAACGCCTCGACTGGCCAGTGCCGCGCATTGCGCTGGGTGTGGCCTTGCGCGGCGTGGCGCGCAGCGCGATTGATGTATCGGACGGCCTGATCGCCGACCTCGGGCATATCTGCGAGCGTTCCGGGGTTGCTGCGGTAGTGGCGATCGAACGTTTGCCGGTGTCGCCGCTGATGCGGCGTTATCGCGAAGCGCCCGCAGCACGGGCGGCGCTGCTCGGGGGCGGCGATGATTACGAACTGTGTTTTACCGCGGCGCCGGCAAAACGTGCCGCGGTGGCGCGTGCGGCGTCACGCACACGCACCAGGGTGACGCGCATCGGGTGCGTGATCCGCGCGCCGGAGGACGCGTGCAGTGTGGTGGTCGTGGATGGTGACGGCTTGCCGGTGGCGGCAGGGCAGAAAGGGTTTGATCACTTTGGATAAATGGCTGCCCGCGCAAATGCCGGCACCGGCATTTTTAGCATTTGCAGTCACGCAAGCTTCGGTAGACTGTAAAGATTCTCGCTGTTCGGCAGCCGTCCCCGGCTGCTGTGCCATGACTCTCCCGGAGACTGACAGCCATGCCGCTGAACGAACCGTACATCACCGCTGGTTCCGATGTTTATATCCTGACCTTCAAGGGCAGCAATGAATTGCAGGCGTCGCAGACCGGCCTTGCCGCGCTGTCGCTCAAGCTGCTGGTGCTGATCGATGGCCGGACCACGGTTGCCGAGATTCGCCGGCGAGTGAATCCGGTGCCGACTGATGCGCAGTTTTCAGCGGCAATGCAGGAGCTGATCAGCGGGGGCCATGTTGATCTCAATACCAATCAACTGACCCAATCGCTCGACTTCATCGAGTTTTTCAGGGAAACGCCGAAACAGCCCTCGGCATCGGCGCTGGATCAAGTGCAGTCGGAGGCCGCATCCGGCATCACCACCCTGCAGCAGCACGGGTATTACGTACGCATCGCCATGAGATCGGCCAACCCGCCCAAGCCGGAAGGTCGCATCTCAGTGCTGATCGTTGAGGACGATGAAACGCTGTCGAAATTTCTGCGGCAGTATCTTGAGCTTGAAGGCTTCGTCGCCACGACGGCAGCCAACCGTGATCAAATCGTCGCCGGGCTCCGGCGCCAGCCTCCTCCTGATCTGGTTTTGCTGGACGTCGTGCTGCCCGACGCGGATGGTTTCAATATCCTGCTGAAAATGCGCGAACATCCGGTGTTGAAATCCGTCCCCGTTCTGATGTTGACCGCCAAGGCGACGCGGGAAGCGGTGCTCAAGGGACTGGCCGGCGGCGCCAACGGTTATATTACCAAGCCGTTTCAGCCGGATTCGCTGATCATCGCGGTCAAGACCGTTTTGGGCATTTCGAAAAATCCTTTTGACCGCGGCGGCAGGGTTGAGTGATGCCGGGTTCGGGCGATCGTAATCGCAGCGGTTGATCATGAGCGACGATGAATTCAGGCAGATGCTGGCCGCGGTCAGCGCGGAATACCGGACTGAACTGCCGGATCGCATTGCCCGCATTGATGCGCTGTGGGAGCAGATCATTCGCGGCGTGCATTCTTCGCAACAGATGGATGAACTGATCCGTGCGCTGCACAAGATCGCGGGATCGGCGGAAACATTTGGTTTGACTGCCGTTGGCCAGGCTGCGGCGGCTGCTGAATCCCGTCTGGAGCCGTATCGTGACGTTCAGCAAAGACC
The DNA here is from genome assembly GCA_903933915.1 of uncultured beta proteobacterium. Lineage (GTDB taxonomy): Bacteria > Pseudomonadota > Gammaproteobacteria > Burkholderiales > SG8-41. The sequence continues at coordinate 34,175 of CAIZLW010000116.1, forward strand.
TGATGCCGAGTGCCAGGCGGAAATTACGCAATTGCTGGAGAGGTTGCGACATGCCGCCGGAGTTGGTGGGCATTGACGGCATCAAAGAGGGCGGGTGCGGCGCTGCCACCCGAGCCACTGCGCTATTAGAGCGCGCCCGCTGCTGAATTATGCGGTAATGTTGCGCCGACCCATTTTTAACCGCATGTAATGCAATCACCTATCCATCCCGACCTGCGCTTCATCTTCCGTCACCCCGCACATTTCATTGCCTTCGGTGCCGGTGCCGGGCTGTCTCCGGTGGCGCCGGGCACTGTCGGTACGCTGCTTGCGCTGCCGCTGTTCCACTGGCTGGCGCCGCAGCTTGCGCCGTGGACTTTTCTGGTGGTGGTGGTTGCCTTGTTCTGGCTGGGGGTGTGGGCGAGTTCGGTGACGGGCCATGCGCTGGGCGTGGCTGATCACGGTGGCATGGTCTGGGACGAGACGGTGGCCTTCCTGCTGGTGCTGTTTTTTGTTCCGGCAACGGCTTACTGGCAGGCGTTTGCGTTCCTGGTGTTCCGGCTTTTTGACATCTTCAAGCCGCCGCCCATCGGCTACTATGACCGCATGCTCAAAAACGGTTTCGGCGTGATGTGGGACGATCTGCTCGCGGCGGGCTACACGCTGCTGATCATGGCGTTGGCCTACGCTGCCTTGGGATAACTTGCAGGAGATCCGGTAATGCCAAACAAACACAGGGCAGACGATTCGGCGCTGTTTGAACTGGCGGCGCGCGTCGGTGAAGCGTTGAAAGCGCAGGGACTGATGCTGGCGACGGCGGAATCGTGCACCGGCGGCTGGATTGCGCAGGCGCTGACGGCGGTACCCGGCAGTTCCAACTGGTTCGAACGCGGCTTCGTCACCTATACCTATATTTCCAAACGCGAGATGCTCGGCGTCAGCCAGGACACGCTGAGCACGCATGGCGCGGTATCGGAGCCGACGGTGCGCGAGATGGTCACCGGTGCGCTGGCCAACAGCCATGCGCAAATCGCAGTGTCGGTCAGCGGTACGGCCGGGCCTGCTGGCGGCACGCCCGACAAGCCGGTGGGCACCGTGTGCTTCGCCTGGAGCATCAAAAACGGCGAACCGAAAAGCGCGTTAAAGCGCTTTACCGGCGATCGTGAAGCGGTGCGCCGGCAGGCCGTGCATTTTGCGCTGGAAGGCTTGCTGGGGCTGCTGCCCACAACACCGGCATAGTAAATAAACAATTGATTTAATTGAAATTTTAGTTGTTTATGTGGGGTTATACCCACTACTGTATAAATATTCACCTTTTTTGGCGGATTGTGTAATAATGCGTTCCATCAACAGGTCGCAACGTATCGCAAACCGTATCTCCCTATTTTTGAACTGAACCATCGAACTACGAGGACAATCATGGACGAAAACAAATCCAAAGCACTCGCGGCAGCGCTGTCGCAAATCGAAAAACAATTCGGCAAGGGTTCGGTCATGCGCATGGGCGAGGCCGACATTGCGCGCGACATCCAGACGGTATCGACGGGTTCGCTGGGTCTCGATATCGGCCTGGGCATCGGCGGCCTGCCGCGCGGCCGTGTGGTTGAAATCTACGGTCCGGAATCGTCGGGCAAAACCACGCTGACGCTGTCGGTGATCGCGCAGATGCAGAAACTCGGCGGTTCGGCGGCATTCATCGATGCCGAACACGCGCTGGATCCGCAATATGCCGTCAAGCTGGGCGTGAAAGTCGACGAACTGATCATCTCCCAGCCGGACAACGGCGAGCAGGCTCTGGAAATCGCCGACATGCTGGTGCGTTCGGGTTCGGTCGACGTGGTGGTGATCGACTCGGTGGCGGCGCTGGTGCCGCGGGCCGAGATCGAAGGCGAGATGGGCGAACCGCAGATGGGCCTGCAGGCGCGGCTGATGTCGCAGGCGCTGCGCAAGCTCACTGCCAATATCAAGCGTTCGAACACGCTGGTGATTTTCATCAACCAGATCCGCATGAAAATCGGCGTGATGTTTGGCAACCCCGAAACCACCACCGGCGGCAATGCGCTGAAGTTTTACGCCTCGGTGCGTATCGACATCCGCCGCATCGGCTCGATCAAGCGGGGCGAAGAGGTCATCGGTTCAGAGACCCGCGCCAAGATCGTCAAGAACAAGGTGGCGCCGCCGTTCCGCCAGGCTGAATTCGACATCCTCTACGGCGAAGGCATTTCGCGCGAGGGCGAGATCATCGAACTCGGCGTGACCCACAACATCATCGAGAAATCCGGTGCCTGGTATTCCTACGGCAAGGATCGCATCGGCCAGGGCAAGGACAACACCCGCGAATACCTCAAGGAAAACCCCAAAATGGCCAACGAGATCGAGGCGAAGATTCGCGCCGCGGTCGGTGTTGCCGGCGGGCCTGCAGGCACTCCCGAGGTCAAGAAGCCACCGCTGGAAGTGGTCGAGTCCGACACTTCGAAGAAAAAAGCGGTCGGGCAGTAATCGCGTTCGCGCCCGTCGTCAGGAATCAGCAACAGGGCTGGCGGCATGCAGGAACGCAAAGAACCCAGTCTCAGGGTCCGTGCACTTAGGCACTTGGCGCGGCGCGAGTACACCCGGCAGGAGTTGGACCGGCTACTTGCGCCGCACGCTGAGTCCGAAGACGAAGTGACGCAGATCCTGGATGACTTTTCGCAGCGCGGCTGGTTGTCGGAAACGCGCGCGGCGGAGCAGATGGTGCATGCGCGGCGCGGACGCTACGGTCCGGCGCGCATCCGGCGGGATCTGGAAGCTAAGGGCGTGTCAGCGGAACTGGTCAGCAGCACGGTCGCGACGCTGAAGGAAGGTGAACTGGAAAGCGCGCGGGCGGTGTGGCGCCGGAAATTCCGCGAACCGGCGACCAATGCCGCGGAGCGGGCGAAGCAGGGACGGTTTCTGATGGGGCGGGGTTTCAGCAGCGAAGTGATTACCAAACTGCTGCGGGCGTTGAGTCGCGGCGAAACGGGAGATGAATGATGGTCATGATGATGATGTTGATCGAGAAGGCCCTCGAATACCGCGATCAGTGCGTGTTCTACGGCGCCATGGCAATTACCGTGATGTTGCTGGCTGTCTGAATGGTCATGCCGTCAGCCGGCCACCGCCCGGGTGGCTCGCCTGACGGAGCAATTTCCACAGTCTAGGCGCCGGTCTGCGGCCCCGAGGGCCTCCCGGCAACGGAAATCCGGTGGTTTTGCCGCCGCCACTCACTGCAGTGCGGAATGCAGCGGTAAAAGTGGTTTAAAATCTGCGCCTTACGTAAACCGACTGGCGCATCCGCATGAAATCCGCAGAAATCCGCGACAAATTCCTGAAGTATTTCGAATCCAAGGGCCACGCCATCGTGGCTTCCAGCCCGTTGGTGCCGGGTAATGACCCGACGCTGCTGTTCACCAACTCCGGTATGGTCCAGTTCAAGGACGTGTTCCTCGGCCAGGAATCGCGATCCTACAAGCGCGCGACGACCTCACAGCGCAGCCTGCGCGCCGGCGGCAAACACAATGACCTGGAAAACGTCGGTTACACCGCGCGGCACCACACTTTCTTCGAGATGCTTGGCAATTTCTCGTTTGGCGATTATTTCAAGCACGACGCCATTCAATATGCCTGGGAACTGCTGACCGGCGTCTACAAACTGCCGAAGGATAAGCTCTGGGTCACCGTCTATCAGACCGATGACGAGGCCTACGACATCTGGCAAAAAGAAATCGGCATACCCAAGGAGCGCATCGTGCGCATCGGCGACAAGCCGGGCGGCGGTTCCGACAACTTCTGGCAGATGGCCGACACCGGCCCCTGCGGTCCGTGCAGCGAGATTTTTTTCGACCACGGTGACGAGGTCGAAGGCGGCCCGCCCGGTTCGAAAGACGCCGACGGCGACCGTTATATCGAGATCTGGAACCTGGTGTTCATGCAGTTCAACCGCGACGACAAGGGCGTGCTGCATCCGCTGCCCAAACCGTCGGTGGATACCGGCATGGGCCTGGAGCGCATTGCCGCAGTGATGCAGCATGTGCATTCCAATTATGAAATCGATCTGTTCCAGGCATTGATCAAGGCCGCTGCACGCGAAACCGGTTCGAAAGACCTCGATAACAATTCGCTGAAAGTCATCGCCGATCACATCCGCGCCTGCGCGTTCCTGATTGTCGACGGCGTGATCCCCGGCAATGAAGGACGTGGTTATGTGCTGCGCCGGATCATCCGCCGCGCCATCCGTCACGGCTTCAAGCTTGGCCAGACCAAGCCGTTTTTCCACAGGGTCGTGCCCGACCTGTCGAAGGCGATGGGTGAGGCCTATCCGGAACTGCCCAAGGTGCAGGATCGGGTCATGCAGATCCTCAAGCAGGAAGAAGAACGTTTCGCCGAAACGCTGGAGCACGGCATGAAAGTGCTCGAGCACGCGCTGACCCGCGAAGACAAGATGCTCGACGGTGAAACCGTGTTCCAGCTCTATGACACCTACGGCTTTCCGGTCGACCTGACCGCAGATATCGCGCGCGAACGCGGCGTGATGATGGACTACGCCGGTTTCGAGGCATCAATGGAGCAGCAGCGCGAACGTGCCCGTGCCGCATCGAAGTTCCAGATGGGCAGTGCCGTCGATTATCAGGGCGTGAAGACCCAGTTCAAGGGTTACGACACGCTGGCAGTGGATGAGGCGCAGATTGTCGCAATTTATCGCGATGGCAGCGCCGTACAGTCGGTGCAGGCCGGCGAAGCCGCGGTGATCGTGCTCGATCGCACGCCGTTTTACGCCGAATCCGGCGGTCAGGCGGGAGACGCCGGCGAACTGGTCAGTGGTAACGGTACGTTTGATGTCGCTGATACGCTGAAAATCCAGTCCGATGTCTTTGGCCACCACGGCAAACTGGAAACCGGTGTACTCAATGTCGGCGACAGGATCGCCGCGCGGGTCGATGCGGTGCGCCGCGCGCGCACCATGCGCAATCACTCGGCCACCCACCTGATGCACAAGGCTTTGCGCGAAGTGCTCGGCCCCCACGTGCAGCAGAAGGGCTCGCTGGTCGATGCCGACAAGACGCGGTTCGATTTCTCCCACAATGAGCCGATGACCGAAGATCAGATGCGTCAAGTAGAGGCGGTTGTTAATGCCGAGATTCTTGCCAATGCCGCGACGGCAGCGCAGATCATGAAATTTGATGATGCGGTCAAACACGGCGCGATGGCGCTGTTCGGCGAAAAATACGGCGACGAGGTGCGCGTGCTCGACATCGGCACCTCGCGCGAACTGTGCGGCGGCACGCATGTCAGTCGCACCGGCGACATCGGTTTTTTCAAGGTGTTGTCCGAGGGTGGTGTGGCTGCCGGTATCCGCCGTATCGAGGCCACCACGGGCGACCGTGCGTTGACTTATGTGCAGGCGCAGGAACAGAAACTCGCCGGTGCTGCGGCTGCACTGCGCACCTCGCCGCAGGAAGTCGGCCAGAAGATCACCCAGATCATCGACAACGTGCGCAATCTCGAAAAAGAACTCGCCCGCCTGAAGTCGAAGCTGGCCTCCAGCCAGGGCGATGACCTCGCTACGCAGGCTGTGGATGTCAAAGGCATCAAGCTGCTGGCGGCTGCGATGGAGGGTGCGGACTCGAAAGCGCTGCGCGAAGGCATGGACAAGCTGAAGGACAAGCTGAAGAGTGCAGCCATCGTGCTCGCGGCGGTCGAAGGCGGCAAAGTCACGCTGATTGCCGGCGTGACTGCGGATCTGACCGACAGGGTCAAGGCCGGTGAACTGGTCAATTTTGTTGCCCAGCAGGTCGGCGGCAAGGGCGGCGGCCGGGCTGATATGGCTCAAGCGGGCGGCACCGATCCTTCGAAACTGCCGGAGGCGCTGGCCTCGGTCAGGGGTTGGGTCGAGCAGAAACTATGATGTCGCTGCACCGCATCCTGCGCGGTGCTTGTTTGGCCGCGACTGCTGCGCTGAGCCTGCTGCTGGTCGCTCCGGCAGTACAGGCGCAGGGCGGTGAAACGCTGGAGGCGACTACGGCGAGCGGCGAGAAGGTGCGTCTGCTGCCGAACGGCCGCTGGGAATACGTGGACACGCAAAAAGCTGTGGCCGCCAAAGTAGTTGCTGACCAGTATCCCGAAAACAAGCTGCGGCCGATGGATGCCCAAGGCTGCCTGTTCGGCGTCGGCCGTTGCATCATGCCTGGCGACAAGGATTACAACCGCGGGACGCTGAATCCCGCCAAGCGCTGATCAGAACGGCAGCTTTGCGCCGGGTTTCACCGCAAGCAGGGCTTTGCGGAAGTCAGCCTGGATGCGGTGCAGCGCATCGGTCGTGTCGGCTTCAAAGCGCAATACGATGATCGGCGTGGTGTTTGAAGGTCGCGCCAGTCCGAAGCCGTCAGCATATTCAACTCGCAGGCCGTCGATGGTGATGATCTCGCGCGCGCTGTCGAAGCGCGCGCTTTTATGCAGCGCATCCATCAGCGTGTAGTTCTCGCCCTCGTTCAATTGCCATTGCAGTTCCGGTGTGCTGATTGAATCGGGCAGGGCTTCGAGCACTGCGCACGGGTCGGCGCTGCGACTGAGGATTTCGAGCAGACGCGCGCCGGCATACATCCCGTCGTCGAAGCCGTACCAGCGCTCCTTGAAAAAAATGTGGCCGCTCATCTCGCCGGCCAGCGGCGCGCCGGTTTCCTTGAGCTTTTTCTTGATGAAGGAATGACCGGTTTTCCACAACAGCGGTTTGCCGCCGTGCCGGGTGATCCAGCCAAAGAGGTGGCGCGTGCATTTGACATCGAAAATGACCTCGCCGCCGGGCACGCGCGACAGCACGTCGGCGGCGAACAGCATCAGCTGACGGTCGGGATAGATGATCTTGCCGGATTTGGTGACCACGCCGAGGCGGTCGCCGTCGCCGTCGAAGGCCAACCCGAGTTCGGCCTCGCCTTTCTGCAGTGCTGCGATCAGGTCTTCAAGATTGTGCGGCTGTGACGGATCGGGGTGGTGGTTGGGGAAGGAACCATCGACTTCGCAGAACAGTTCTTCGACGCTGCAGCCCAGTTTATGGTAAAGCTCCGGCGCGGTGGCGCCGGCAACGCCGTTGCCGCAATCGACGGCGATGCGCATGGGCCGCGACAGTTTGATCGAGCTGACGATGCGTTCAAGATAGGCGCCGCGGATATCGTGCCTGTGGTAGCCGCCGCTGCCGGATGCGAGTTCGTTGTTGATGATGCGCTCGCGCAGCGCCTGGATCGCCTCGCCCGACAGCGTGTCACCGGCGAGCATCATTTTCAGACCGTTGTATTGCGGCGGGTTGTGCGAACCGGTGACCATTACGCCGGACAGCGTGCCGAGTTCGTGCGCGGCGTAGTAGAGCATCGGGGTCGCCACCATCCCGACATCGATGACATTGATGCCGCTGGCCTGCAACCCGCGCGCCAGCGCTGCGGCGAGCTCGGGGCCGGAGTCGCGGCCGTCGCGGCCGATGACCACGGTGTTGCGGCCACGCGCCTGCGCTTCGCTGCCGATGGCGCGGCCGATGAGTTCGACGCCGCTGACGGTGAGGGTGTCGCCGACGATGCCGCGGATGTCGTAGGCCTTGAAGATTGCTGCCGGAGGATGAGCCGAGGGTTTCATTAAAATATCAATAAAAACAATAAGTTATTTATTTTAACATCACAAGGTAACGAATTCGATCACGGTCTGTGGCATCCAGGTGAGTGTGCCCTTGTCATCCGGAAACCCGACATGGCCACCCTGGTCGGGAAATGCTGCGGTTACCGCGGCTGACAACTGGGACGGGTCGGGAAGTGTAGTGCCGGGCAGGAAGGGATCATTGCGCGCGTTGAGCAGCAGTGTGGGTACGGCAATGCGCGCGAGATGCGGTTTGCTGCTGGCGCGGGTGTAGTAGTCGTCGACGCCGTCGTAGCCATGCAGCCGCGAGGTGATAAGGTCATCGAATTCGCGCAGCGTGCGCGTGGCGCGCAAACGGGTTTCGTCGAACAGTCCCGGATGCACGCGCAGCTTGGCCAGCGATTTGCGCTTCATCGTCGCCAGGAAGTTCTTGGTGTAGACCATGTTGAAACCTTGCTCCAGAGTATTCCCTGCCGCGTGCAGATCCACCGGCGCGGAAATTGCCGCGGCGCGTTGCACCAAGGCGTGCGCGGCTTCGCCCTGTTCGCCCAGCCATTTCAGCAGCGCATTGCCGCCGAGCGAGACGCCAACGGCGAACAGCGGGCCGTCGCCATGCAGCATGCGCAACCGGCGCAGGACCCAGTCGATTTCGGTACTGTCGCCGGAATGGTAGGCCCGCGGCAGCCGGTTGATCTCGCCGCTGCAACCGCGGAAATGCACGACCACGCCCTGCCAGCCGCGTTGCCTGGCCGCGTGCATCAGCGCACGGGCGTAATGGCTGTTCGAGCTGCCTTCGAGTCCGTGAAACAGCACCAGCAGCGGTCGCTCCTGATCCCCGATTTCCAATCCTGAATCCTGATTTTCGATCCAGTCGAGGTCGATAAAATCGTTGTCCGGCGTGTCCCAGCGTTGGCGGCGGTAGCGGACGCGTGGCCGCGGCGCGAGCAGCGCCGGATACAGGGTCTGCAGGTTGCCGCCGGGCAGCCAGGCCGGCGCCCGATAGCGCGAAGGAGTGTTCATGGCCGTAATGGTACGCGGTTTACGCCTGCGTACGTGCGTGCCACAATCGCGGCACGCAGTCATCGGCACCCTCTTCAAACTTACTGAGATCCGCCATGAATGATCCTGTCGCAACAACCCCGAGTACCGACGACCGCAACCTGGCGATGCTGGCCCACCTGCTGGGTATTGTCTCCGGTTTTGTCGGCGCCCTGATCATCTGGCTGATCAAGAAGGACCAGTCGGCCTATGTCGATGAGCAGGGCAAGGAAGCACTGAATTTCCAGATCACCATGCTGATTGCCTTTGTCGGCGCATGGATACTGATGTTCATCCTTATCGGCATGCTGCTGATGCCGCTGCTGCTGATCGCCAACCTGGTGTTCTGCATTCTCGCTGCGGTGGCGGCGTCGAACGGCAAGTCTTATCGTTATCCGGTGGCGATCCGCCTGTTGAAGTAACGCAGCGAGCATCCCCAAAAAAAAGAGCCCCGCGGGGCTCTTTCTAGCGACCGGAGAAGGCTCAGTCGCGGTACGACGGATCCTTGCGGTCAAGCTTGCGCAACAGGGCCGGCCATTCAAGCAGGCCGAAGCGGCGGCGCACGCCGGGCAGCATCAGGTTGTTGGTGTACTGGGTGACTTCGGCGGGCGGCATCTGCAGTTCGGTGTTGCACGACAGCGTCATCACCTGCAGTTCGCAGGCGCGCTCGAGGCGGAACATGTTGTTGAAGCACTCGGCGATGCTGGTGCCGACGGTGAGCAGGCCATGGTTGCGCAGCACCATCGCTTCGCGGTTGCCGAGGTTTTCCACCAGGCGTTCGCGTTCTTCTAGGCGCAGCGCCACACCTTCATAGTCGTGATAAGCGATGTCGAGGAAGCGCATCGACGACTGGGCGATCGGCAGGATGCCGCATTTCATCGCAGAGACGGCCATGCCCGGCAGCGTGTGGGTGTGGATGATGCATTCGACGTCGTGGCGCGCGGCATGCACGGCGCTGTGGATGACGAAGCCGGCCTGATTGAC
>CAIZLW010000117.1 GCA_903933915.1 uncultured beta proteobacterium
CCACCTTGTCGACAGCAGCATCCATCAGTTTTGCAGCTGCGGTCGCCTGCGCGTCGTTGCGCGTGCGGCCCAGCCATTCGAGAAGCATCATGCCCGACATGATCATCGCGTACGGATTGGCAATGTTCTTGCCGGCGATGTCCGGTGCCGAACCATGCGTGGCCTGCGCCATCGCCTGCTTTTCGCCGACCACCAGCCCCGGCGCCAGGCCGAGGCCGCCGACCAGCCCCGCGCCCAGATCGGTCATGATGTCGCCAAACTGGTTGGTGGTGACCACCACGTCATACTGCTGCGGCTTCATCACCGCCTTCATCGCAAAACCGTCGATCAATACTTCCTCGAATTCGACGTCAGGATAGTTCTGCGCCATCTTGCGGCACTCCTGCGCGAACATGCCGCAGACTAGGCGGTAGACCGGTTCCTTGTGCAGCGCGGTCACTTTTTTGCGTTTGCGCGTACGCGCGATTTCAAAAGCTTCGCGGGCAACGCGGCTGGCGCCCTTGCGCGTGACCACGCGCATGCCGATAGCGATGTCGTCATTGGGCTGGAATTCGCCGGCGCCGGCGAACACCACGCTGCTCGACTGCATACCTTCCGTGGTTTCGCGCAGGAACACGATGTCCACGTTCTTGTGCAGCGACGGCAGATTGGGGTAGGACTTCACCGGTTTGACGTTGGCGAAGAGTTCGAATTTCTTGCGCAGCGGCGGATTGATCCAGGTGTTGTCGTGACGCGGATAAACATTGTGGCCGATAGGACCCTGCACCCAGCCGTCGACGTGTTTCAGCGCGTCGACCGTCACTTGCGGCATGGTGTGGCCGTGGCTCTCATGGCCTTTGCGGCCGATGGGCAGCGGCTGCCATTCAATCGCCAGTCCGGCCTTTGCCGCAGCAGCTTTCATCACCTTGACGCACTCCGGCACCACTTCCAGCCCGATGTCGTCGCCTTCGAGTATTCCCAGTTTGTACACTTGACCTGCTCCTCTTGGTAATCCGCTTTGTTTTGCGCCGTTATCCGGCGTCGTGTTGTTCTGCCGCTTATTCCGTAATGTCGCCAATCTGTTTGACCACCTGGACGAAGCGTTCGTTCTGCTCTTTCATGAACACCGTGAATTCTTCGGGCGAATTGCTGACGATGACTTCCGCCCCGCTGTCGTTGACGCGCTTGATCACTTCGGGATCGGCCATGGTCTTGACTGCGGCAGCGAACATGCGGTCGATCACCGCACGCGGCGTGCCGGTCGGAAAGTACACGCCCTGCCAGGATCCGGTTTTCATGTCCTTGTAGCCCAGCTCCGGCATGGTCGGTACATCGGGCAGCGCCTTGATCCGTTTGACGGCCGATACGCCGAGGATTTTCATCTTGCCGTTGCGCACATGCGGCATCACCGAAGCGATGCTGACAAATGCCACTCCGACTTCACCGGTCAGCAGCGCGGTCGCTGCGGCACCGGCGCCGCCCTTGTACGGGATGTGTACCAGGTCAATGCCGGCCAGTTTCATGAACTGCTCCATTTCCAGACGGCCGTTGCTGCCGGCGCCGGCGGAACCGTAATTGAGCTTGCCCTTCTGCAGCTTGGCGAAAGCGATGAACTCCTTCATGTTTTTAACCGGCACCGAGGGATGCGCCGCCAGTCCCACCGGCACGTCGACGACCTGCGTCACCGGGACAAAATCACGCACCGGGCGCACCGGGAATTTCGGATAGATGCTCGGGTTGATCGCCATGGTGCCGATATTGCCGAGCAGGAAGGTGTAACCGTCGGCTGGCGCCTTTGCCGCGACCTCGACACCGATGTTGCCGGAAGCGCCCGTACGGTTGTCGATCAGGATCTGCTGGCCGAGTTCCTGCTGCAGCCGCGGCTGCATCAAGCGCCCCACCAGATCCGATGCGCCGCCCGGCGCAAACGGCACCACCATGCGCACAGCGCGTACCGGATAAACATCCGCCGCCTGTGCCGGTAGCGCCATTGCAAGCGCAAGGGCGCCCAATATCACTTCTGTTTTCCTGTTCATCCTGTTCATCCTGATAACTTGTTTTTTCAGAACACTCAACGCGTGCTGCGCCGCACCGCTTCCTCGAGCAGCGGATAGGCGCTGACCGGGCTCGGCGTACCCAGTACCGGCACGGCCCGCAGCCATTGCGGCCCCAACTGCTTGATTGAAGTCACGCCCATCAGACCCATCACAGTACGCACCTCAAGTTCCATCAGTTCGAGCATGCGCGCAACACCGGCCTCGCCGCCCGCGCTCAAAGCCAGCCCCAGCAGTTTACCGACACCCACCGCGCTGGCCCCCAGACACAACATCTTGACCACATCGGTGCCGCGCTGCACGCCGCCGTCGGCGAGCACTTCGGCACGGCCCGCGACCGCTTTGACCACCTCGGCCAGCACTTCAATGCTGCCCTGAGCATGATCAAGCTGACGTCCGCCGTGATTCGATACATACACCACATCGGCACCATGCTCGACTGCGAGTACCGCATCCTCCGCGGTCGCAATACCCTTGGCGATCAGCGGCAGGCCGACACGTTCCTTCATCCACACCAGATCTTTCCAGTTCAGGCTGGCCTGGTAGGACTGGTCGCCAAAACCCTCCTTGACCGGCAGGCCGCTGACGATGTCGCGCTCGCGACGGCCGTAGAAATTGCGGTCTACGGTCACGCACAGCGCGCCGTATTCGGCCTTGCGCACGCGATCGAGAATGCCTTCAATCCAGGTCCGGTCGCCGCGCACATAGAGCTGGAATATCAGTTTCTGTTTGACCGCCTGCTGCGCCGCTTCCAGGCTGGGCTTGGCCGCCGTGGCGATAAACGCCGTGGTGCCGCGGGACACCGCTGCACGCGCCACCGCCGGACCGCCTTCGGCGTGCACCTTGCCGAGGAAACCGCCGACCGGCGCCGGGAACACCGGGAACGCCAGCTTCTGCCCCAGCAGCGTGGTGCTGAGATCAATATTGCGCACATCAACCAGCACGCGCTGGCGCAGTGCCAGGGCGTCAAGACCGGCGCGGTTGCGCCGCACGGTCATTTCCGAATCGGCGCCGCCCATCAGGTGATCCCACACCGGTGCCGGCAGCTTGCGATGTGCCGCGAGCGCGATTTCCTGCAGGGTATCGAACTGGCCCGGTGCTTTTTTCTCCAGCCCCAGCGGGTTGGATGTTTTTTTGGCGGGCTTCGCAATGCTGGCGTTTTTGGCAGCCGGTTTGCGGGCTACGGCTTTTTTGCTGACTGACTTGCGCACTGATTTACTGACTGCGTTTTTGTTCCGGGCAACGGCCATTTCAATTGTCCTTAATGCGGGGAGTATTGCCGATATATAGATTAATTTTATTAATAAAAACAAATACTTATAAATTCATGCATTTTATTGCCGGTTAAGCAGGAAACGCTTTTCCCACTGCTCCACGCCATCCAGACCCAGCACTTCGTTGTATTCCCTGGACGACAACATGCGGTCACGCACAGCCGCCGTATTGCCGTCGCGTTTCAGCGTGCCCAGGGCATTCTTGATCGCAAACCCGGCGGCGTTGCGCGCCAGCCCCGGGAAGATAGCCAGACGGAATCCGAGCTGTTCAATTTCCGGCACCGTCAGTTCGCCCAGCTTACCGCCGCCGTCGATATTGACCAGGCACGGCGCGTCGGTTTCCGAAGTGATCCGCTTCAGATCCTCGAGGATGGTCGGGCTGTTTTTCAGTTCGACGAACACCACATCGGCACCGGCCTTGCGGTAGGCCTGACCGCGACGGATCGCCTCATCCAGCCCGAGACCGCCCGCGGCATCGGTGCGCGCGATGATGATGAAATCCGGATCCCGGCGCGCCGCAGCCGCCGCTTCGATCTTGCCGACATGTTCTTCCATCGCCACCACCGGCCGCGAGCCCGGCAGATGACCGCAGCGTTTGGGCGCGACCTGGTCTTCGATATGAATCGCGGCAACGCCTGCGCTTTCGAATTCGCGTACGGTGTGCCACACGTTCACCGCGTTGCCATAACCGGTGTCGGCATCGCAGATCAGCGGAATGTTCACGCAGGCTGCCGCGCGATGTGCATGCGCGGCAAACAATGTCAGGTCGACCAGGCCGACATCGGGCTGGCCGAGCAGACAGGCAGACACGCCGTTGCCGGTCATGTACACCGCCTCAAATCCCGCCTGCTGCACCATGCGTGCGCCGTAAGCGTCGTAAATACCCGGCGCCACGATCATGCCGCCTTCGGTCAGCCGCTTGCGCAACTGCTGTCGTACCGTAAGATTTGCCGCCACGTTTTATGCTCTCGCTGTTGATTGTTACTGTGAATCGGTCAAACCGAGCTTCTTCTTCACTGCCTCGGTTTCCTTGATGTCCTGCAACAGTTGGGCGCGGAATGCCTCCGGCCCCTGGAATCCGTCAAGCTGCGACACCCGCGTCAGGTAGGTCTTCCACTCCTGCGTCTGCTGCGCCTTCTGGATCGCCGACGCCAGCCGGTCGACGACCGGTTTCGGCGTGCCGGTCTTCACCATGATGCCGCGCCACTGGTAACGCACCACATCCCAACCTTTTTCCTTATAGGTCGGCACCTCCGGAAAATCCTCCAGTCGCTTCTCCGAGGACACCGCCAGCACACGCACCTTGCCGGCATCGATCATCGGCTTGACGTTGCCCGGATTCGTTGCCGCCGCATCGATATGGCCGCCGGCAATCGCCGTCAGCGCCGGTCCGCCGCCGGGATACGGCACCCAGGTGGTCTTGAATTTGGCCACATCCGCAAACACTTCCCACGCCACGCGGTGTGAGCTGATCGCAAACGGCCCGCCGATGTTCAGGTAATCCGGTTTCTTGCGGGCAAAGGCGACAAACTGCTCCAGCGTCTTGAACGGCGTCGAGGTATGCACGATCAGGCCGTACGGATCGATCTGCGAGCGCGCCACCATCTGCAGGTCTTCCAGCTTGAACTGTGCGGTCTTTTCGCTGAACAGCGTTGCCAGCGACAGCGTATTCGCGGCGATGGTGTAGCCATCGGCCGGACCGCGCACCAGCATGTTGACCATGACAATGCCTGAACCACCGGTGCGGTTCTCCACCACCACGTTCTGCCCCAGTTCCGGCGTCAGCAGCTTGGCCAGCGTCCGTGCATAAATATCCACCGGCGAACCCGCGGCCGACCAACACAGAATGGTGATCTGCTTGTTCGGATAAGTCTGCGCCTGCGCCAGTCCGGCAAGCCCGGCCAGCAGCAGCGATGCAACAATCTGTTTCGGATTCATGCGGCCTCCGCGCCAAGGTTCCAGTCCGGATGTTTTTGCAGAAAGGGAATCAGTCCACCGGATTCCAGCAACGCCCGCACCGCCCCCGGCAAAGGCGGCACGGCAAGCGCCATATTTTTCGAAGGTACGGCGACGCGCCCCGCGACCAGATCAATCTCCAGCTCGTCACCGGCGGCAATGCCGCTGATGTCGCATTCGATCACCGGCATGCCGTTGTTGATCGCATTGCGGTAGAACTGGCGGCCGAAGCTCGGTGCAATGATCGCCGCCACGCCCATCCGGTGCATCACATGCACCGCCTGCTCGCGTGAGGAATTGATGCCGAAGTTCTTGCCGGCGACAATGACATCGCCTTTATTAAAAGATTTGGCGAATCCCGGCGCGACCTGCTCAAACGCAACCGTTGCAATATAGGACGCATCCTTGCCCGGCAGGTATTTGCTCGAACAGTGAATGTCGGTGCTGATTTCAGCGCCGAGAATGCGTGAACTGCCCTTGATGATGTCCATGTTTATCCTCAGGCTGCCGCGCGCCAGTCGCCACCGGCGACAGTGCGTGCATCGGTGACCACGCCGGTCAATGCGGAGGCCGCCACAGTGGCTGCTGAACCGATCCAGATTTCCGATTTCGGATTGCCCAGCCGCCCTTTGAAATTGCGATTGGCGCTGGAAATCACCACCTGATCATCACCGGCGATGTAATGCCCGGTGATATTGACACAGGTGCCGCAACCCGCCGCCTCAACCGAAGCGCCGGCTGCGGTGAGGATTTCGAACAGGCCTTCACGCAGCGCCGCCAGATAAATCGCCCGCGACGCCGGCGTGATGATCATGCGCACGCCTTTCGCCAGTTTTTTGCCCTTGAGAATCGCCGCTGCCTGACGGATGTCATCGAGCCGGCCGTTGGTGCAGGTGCCGATCAGCGCGACCTGTATTCTTTTGCCGGCAACGTCTGGAACTGCTACCACATCATCGATGTTGTGCTGGCGCGCCACCTGCGGCGCCAGCTTCGCGGTATCGATGACGATGCGCCGCGTGTAAACCGCATCGGCATCGGCTTTCACCGGCTTCGGTGCCGCTGCGCCATGCGCCTTCAGCCAGGCGAACGTTTTCTCATCGGCTTCGAGCAGTGCCGCCTTGGCACCCAGTTCGGCGGCGTGGTTGGACAGGGTCATCCGGTCATCAATGGCCATTGCCGCGACGCCGCTGCCGCAATACTCCAGCGCCTGGTAGTTCGCGCCTTCGGCGCCGAGCTGGCCGAGCATGGTCAGCGTGACATCCTTGGCCCACACGCCCGGCTGCAATACGCCGTTCAATTCAATATGAATGGTTTCCGGCACGCGGAACCACAGCTTGCCGGTCATCATCACCGCGGAAACATCGGTGCCTTCGACGCCGGTGCCGAAGACATTAAAAGCGCCATAGGTCGTCGAATGGGTATCGGTACCTACGACAAGGTCGCCGCAGGTCAGGTGACCGCCCTCGGGCAACACCTGGTGACAGATGCCGTCACCGACGTCATACAAGGGCGAGCCGTGCTTGTCGGCAAAGGCGCGCATGGCGACATGCGTATTCGCGGCTTCCATATTGGGCGGCGGCGAATAGTGGTCCAACACCAAAGCGGTGCGTTTGACATGGGGCAATGCGAAATCGGCACGACCTGCGCTGAGCTTCTCGATCATTTTCAGCGCATTGCCGGCGCGGGCGTCGTGGATCATGGCGAAATCAACATCCGCAACGACAATCTCGCCTGCTGTGGCCGGTTTGCCGCCAGCGTGGTTGCCGAGAATTTTCTCGGCGATGGTATGACCCATCGGGTGTTCTCCTGAAGGAAATCGCCGCAAGACCTCCAGCGCGGCGAAGGCGGAAATTCTAACCCAGCGACACCGCCCGCATCAGGCGTTGTTCACGATGTGACCGCCATAAAGCCATCATCAGTAGCCCTGCCCGGGGCAGCGGGTCCGTATGCTAAAACCCGCAGGCGCCTTGCGGCTATTTATCCCG
>CAIZLW010000118.1 GCA_903933915.1 uncultured beta proteobacterium
AACCTGCTGCCCAAGGCCGTCACCCTGCCGAGCTTCAAGCACTCCATTGGCGAGCGTTTTGACCTGATCGTCGACTTTGGCAAGCTGGCCAGGAAATACCCCGGCGCCAAGATCTATCTGAGCAACCGTGCCGAGCAGACCAGTGGCCGCGGACCGAGTGGCAATCTGCTGGCCCGTGGTGAAGATGCCATGCAGTTCACCATCGAAGCCGCGCGTGTTGGCCTGACCGACAACAGCACCGACATCGTCAACGGCATGGACCTGCGTCCGCTGCCGGCAGCGATCAATGTCGCCACCGCCAAACGCAAGGAATGGGTGTGGGGCCGCGGCAACGGCGCCTGGAATGCCAACGGCGTGTTTTACGACCGCTACGCCGCGCCCTACGAAGTCAAGGAAGGCAGCGCGGAAGTCTGGGTGCACAAGAACGGCGGCGGCTCCTGGTCGCATCCGATCCACCCGCACTACGAGGAAGGCCGCATTCTCAGCAGCAAGGGCAATGCCAAGCCGGATGTCACCGCAGCCATTGAAACCGGCCGCAAGGACACCTACCGGCTGGATCCGAGCGCGACACTGCAGACGGCGATGCGCTTCCGCGACTACAAGGGCATCTACCCGATGCATTGCCATAACGTGGTGCACGAAGACCACGGCATGATGGCGATGTGGAAAATCGTCTAAGCGAATCCGGAAACCACCATGTTTACGGACCGCAGACGGTTCCTGAGCTGGGCGGGCGCGCTGCCTCTGGCAGCGTGCTCGGCGGCAGCGGTGGCGGGCACCAGCCCGTCACGGCCGCTGTCCCGCGCCGCACAGCGCGGCATGTTGCCCAATGTGCCACTGGTCGCCCACACCGGCGAGACCTTCAACTTTTACGACGACCTGATGCGTGACCGCATCGTGTTGCTCAACTTTTTTATTGTGTCCTGTACCGAAGGACGTTGCCTGCCCGCCAGTTTCAACCTGCGTAAAGTGCAGGACCTGCTCGGCGACCGCATGGGCAAGGATGTGTTTTTCTATTCGATTACCCTGCAGCCGGAGCTGGACAGTGTGAAACGGCTGAAGGAATACGCGGAAGATGTTGTCGAAGCGGGACCGGGCTGGCTGTTTCTGACCGGTGAAGAGGATGATCTCGACCATCTGCGCCGCGCCCAGGGTTTTGTTGACCCGGATCCGGAGCGCGACCGCGATGTCAACAACCACGCCAGTATGGGCCGCATCATTTGCGACCGGCGCGAGCGTTGGGGTACGGCCAATCTGCTGACCTCGCCGCGCAATATCCGATCGTCGTTTTCAGTGTTTCTCTGAGTTTGAACCATGCGCACAACGATTTCCTGCAAACAATGGCGAGCCCTGGTGGCCGGCGGCTTCGCCGCCGGTGCGCTGCTGTTGTCGGGCGCGGCAGTGACCGCCCCGGCGGGCGCCACGGCTTTGTCGGCGTCCATCGCGATCCCGTCGGAGACGCCCTTTGACCGCGCGCTGGATGCGATTGCGTTGCGCGAGTATGCGCAGTCGCTGAACCTGTTGCGTATTGCCTCGGCGGCGGGGGATGTGCGGGCGGATCTGCTGCTGGCGGATCAGTTGGCGCGCGGGCTCGGTACGCCGCGCAATGACGCCGAAGCCTTGCGTGTCCATGAGCGCGCCGCGGCCCGAGGCAGCAATGCTGCGCGCGCGCTGCTCGCGCTCAACACCATCCGTTCGGGAGCCGGTAAGTCCGCTGCCAGCCAGGCCCTGCTGACTTTAAAGGGGCTGGCGGTAAACGGTGAGCCGGTCGCGCAGCGCGAGTGGGGCGTGATCCTGCTCGAAGGCCGCTTGCAGCCCCGTGATGTGGAACTGGCGGTGGGCTGGCTGCATCGCGCTGCGCAAGCAGGGGATGCGCGGGCACAGGCCATGTACGGCGAGCTGTTCCTGCAGGGCAAAGGCGTCAATGTCCACGCGCCGACGGCGATCGACTGGCTGCAGCAGTCGGCGCAAAAGGATGACCCGCAGGGGCAGTACCTGCTCGGCGGGGTGTTCCGTGACGGCCATGGCGTTGAGCAGGATGTGATTGAAGGCGCTTACTGGATGGACCGTGCCGCCACCCAAGGCTGGGCGGACGCGCAGTGGGCGTTGTCGCAAATGTATGTCAAGGGCGGTGCACTTGTTCCGAGGCCGGATCAGGCCCGGCGCTGGATGCTGGCCGCTGCGCGCGGCGGTCATGCCGAAGCGCAACTGCGGCTCGGCATCATGCTGATGGAGCCGGGCAGTTCCGCACAGGAGCGCAGTGAAGGACAGCGCTGGCTGCAGCAGGCCGCACGTCAGGGGCTGCAGGAAGCCCAACAATTTCTGAGCCGCATCGAGCCGCTCAACAACACCGAAAGCCGTAAATGAATAACTCCAAACGATTGCGTTCCCTTCTGCTGGTCGGCGGCCTTGCCCTCTCCGCGGTGATGATGACCGCCGCGGCCTCGGGTCCGGCAATCGAGTTTGACCGCATCCATAACGAGTGCGTGCAGGTGCCGGGTTTCGAATTCGGCGCCGGCCGGGAATGGACGCAGTGCCAGCTGGAGCATGTCGCCTTTGTGGTGACGATCGGCCTCAACGATTTTTATGTGACGCGCTACTGCCTCGGCAACAAGCCCGGCGTCTGTGAGCGCAAGGTACAGGTGCTGTTTGCCAACCGCGCCTACCGCGCGGAAGCGACGATCGCGCATGTCGACAGCACCGACGGCCCCAACGAATTCCTCGATCCGGTCGCGGTCATTTCACCCGATGCCAGCCAGCTGCTGGTGCTGAGCACGCGCAGCCAGGGCAAGGTCGAGCGGCGCTATTACACCTGGCAGGCGCGGCGCTGGGTGCCCATCGATGCCGGCAAATGGATTGCCGAGTATGCGCGGCAACTGCCGGCGGGCCAGCGCGTCGTACAGGCGGATGCGCCGGTGCCGGTGACCCTGGTGTCAACGGTGACGGTGAGCATGCCGGGGCAGCAGAAACAGACCCGTGAAGTCCAGCTCGAAATGATCGACGGCGAATTGCGCGTGGCCGCCTCGCGCGGACAACTCTGAGCGGTGATGCCGCGTCCTTCCCATCATCCCGACCGGTGGCGCTGCATTCATCTGCTCGGGCTGGCGCTTATTGTTATGGTGTGCTGGACGGCGCCGAAAGCGTCGGCAGCGGTCGAGGTACGGCCGTGGAGCGGTGATACCCCGGTTTTGCGTTTCGATGCGGCCGACGGCGCGCCGTTCGATCTGCGCAGCTTGCGCGGCAAGGTGGTGGTACTGAATTTCTGGGCGGCGTGGTGCGCGCCCTGTCGCGAGGAGATTCCGCATCTGCAGGCGTGGGCGGCAGGACAGCGCGGCGTGCAGGTGGTGCTGGTCAATATCGGCGACAAGCCGCAGGTGATGCGCGACTGGTTGCAGCGCGCCGGCGTCACGCTGACGTCGCTGCGTGACCCGGAGTCACGCGCCTTGGCGGAACTCGGGTTACGGCAGTTGCCGGCCACTTTGATTATCGATACCGAAGGCCGCATCCGCTGGAAGATGATCGGCAAGGTCGATGAACAGGCGGAGCCGGTGCGCAGCAAGGCACTGGCGCTGGTGAAACAGTAAGCCGGACAGTGAGCCGGACAGTGAGCCGGACAGTAAGCCGGACAGTAAGCGGGACAGTGAGCCGGACAGTCAATTAGACAGTAATCAGACAGCAAACCAAACGGTAAACGAAAAAGGCAGCCGCTGGACGGGCGCCTGCAATCCAGGAGAATGCAATGAAGATGCGTGCGATGTTGATGTTGCTGTGCAGCCTTGCGGCGGCACCGGTGTGGGCCATCACTGATTCCGGTGAAGGCGAAATCCGCAAGGTCAACACCGAAGAGCGTCAGGTGATTCTGCGTCACGGTGACTGGAAAGGCGGCAACATGGCGGCGATGACAATGGCGATCCCGGTGGCGGCCGACATCAATCTGAACAAAGTGCAGCGCGGCGATCGCGTGGCTTTTGAGGTGAAGAACGATTCGGGTCAGTGGGTGGTGACGCGCCTGCAGCCGCTGTCGCGCTGAACGGCGCGAGCGGAAGCGTGCCCGGGGAGGGCGCGCGAGCAGGAGTCAATCCAGTACCGCCCGGCGTTACTGGATTTTTCATTTTTGGCGGACCTTCAGCCGATTTGCAGCCTGAAAACGAGTCCAAGCAATTAATTTAAGTGCTTGTTTATTATATTAATTTAATCCAAGACCCGGTTTTCACCCAAAAGGTTTGACAATAACGAAAAAATTGATAAACTTCGCAGCATGTTTATCGATAGTATCGTTATTGCAGATATAGCCGCGCAGGCCCGCCGCCTGCTTGCCGCGCTTGCCGTTTTGGCATTGCCGGTGCAAGCCCAGGATCTGCATATCGCGCGCATCAG
>CAIZLW010000119.1 GCA_903933915.1 uncultured beta proteobacterium
GACAATGACCTGCTGCTTCAGCGTTTTGGTCATCTGCTGCGCGAGATTGCGCGCCAGCGTATCGGTAGGTCCACCGGCCGCGAACGGCACAATCAGCGAAACCGGGCGCGTCGGATAGTCCTGGGCCGCAACCGTCCCCGTCAACGCCGACATCAGCACTACTGCAAACGCAGAAATTATTCGTAACATATTGATTCCCCTAGCTTAAAAGAAACCCTGAAAACAAAACCGCCGCGGAGGGCCGCGGCGGCATGCAATAAAAACCACAACCCTGCGCTATATATTAGCGCGGGTTGGCGGTACCGCGCTTGGCAGTACCGCCACGATAGGCCGGGCGACCATTACCGTTACCGCGGGCCGGCGGCGCACCGCGGCGACCGTTGGGCGCAGGACGCCCGCCGGTGCGACGCGGCGCTTCCGTGCGCATCGGGTTCTTGGCTTCGAATCCCGGCACCGACCAGCGCTCAATGGTTTGCCCGATATAACGTTCGATCAGCTTCAACTGGCGGATATCGTCCGACGACGCGAACGAAATGGCAGTGCCCATCGCGCCTGCACGGCCGGTGCGGCCGATGCGATGCACGTAGTCTTCGGCCACTTTCGGCAGGTCGTAGTTGATGACGTGGCTGATGCTGGCGACGTCGATGCCGCGAGCCGCCACATCGGTGGCCACCAGAATACGAACGGCGCCGCTGCGCAGCTTGGCCAGCGTGCGGTTGCGTTGCGACTGATTCATGTTGCCGTGGAGTGCCGCCGCTTCGTGACCGCCGTGGAACAGTTTGTCGGCCAGACGATCCGCGCCGTGTTTGGTCGCGGTGAAAACGATGGCCTGTGCCTGGCATTCCTCGCGCAGCACATGTTCGAGCAGACGGTGCTTGTGGCTGCCGTCATCGACGTAGTGCAGGCGCTGCTCGATGTTTTCGTGCTTGGTTTGCGCGCCGGCGACTTCGATCAATTTCGGTTCGCGCAGCAGTTCGCGGGCGAGTTTCTCGATTTTGCCGTCCAGCGTTGCCGAGAACAGCATGGTCTGGCGGGTTGCCGGGGTTTTGGCGGCGATACGACGGACCGGCTCGATGAAGCCCATGTCAAGCATGCGGTCGGCTTCGTCCAGCACCAGCAGTTCGAGGCGCGAAAAATCCACCTTGCCCTGGTCGATGAAATCGATCAGGCGGCCCGGGGTTGCAACCAGCACGTCCAGCGCCTGCTCCAGCAGACGGCGCTGTTTCGGATAAGGCATGCCGCCGAGCACCGTACCGGTACGCATATGGCGGGAGAATTTGCAGTATTTATCGACCGCTTCGGTGACCTGCATGGCGAGTTCGCGGGTCGGGGTCAGCACCAGCACGCGCGGGCCGCGGCCATGGCGCGCGGGGGCCAGGCTCAGCCGCTGCAGCGCCGGCAACACAAAGGCTGCGGTTTTACCGGTGCCTGTCGGCGCCGAAACCATCATGTCAAAACCGGTCAGCGCGACCGGAATAGCCTGCGCCTGCACGGGCGTCGGTTCGGTATAACCCGCGGCGGCCAGGGCCTGCACGAGGGCGGGGTTCAGATTCAGGGATGCAAAAGACATTATTGATACTTTCAAAAAACAAAACGACTGCGGAAAAACCGCGGCCACAGAGCATTCAGTCAACGCAAAAGACAAACAAAGGCGCAACGAACGGACGCCCGCGCTGACGCGCAGGTGTTACGTTCGTTCTTCCTCTGTGAACTTTGCGGCCTCTGCAGGCAACAACAGTTCATCAGCAATAAACGCGCAGGAAATGCCACTACTGCAGGGCAGGCCGCGACAAAGTCGCGGGGGCGGCCACCGGCGCACGGGTATCGTCGCTAACCGTGGCGGAAGCAGCTATTCAGAGAAGGGAGCTGAAATCGAAGGGGTCAGGGACAGATGCATCCTGCAGTGCACAATAAACAATATGCCCCTGCAAGGTGCGCGCACTATACCTGCAAGTATCGGAAATAGCTAGGTTTTTTCCGGTTCGCCAGAGGAAAGGGGCCTTCGCCGGACGCCCAAAGCGCAGGGAAAACTCAGAAAATTCAAGGCAATAGCGGCATGTGCGTGCTACAATCCGCCCCTTTTTTCCAAGGCCCTTCCCGTGTCCGCCATCGAACAACGCCCGCTACGCAACATAGCCATCATCGCCCACGTTGATCATGGCAAAACCACCCTCGTCGACAAACTGCTGCGCCAGTCCGGCACCTTTGCCGCCCACGAGCAGATCACCGAACGCGTGATGGACTCCAATGACCTGGAACGCGAACGCGGCATCACCATTCTCGCCAAGAATTGCGCGGTCACCTGGAAAGGCACTCTGATCAACATCGTCGACACTCCTGGCCATGCCGACTTCGGTGGCGAGGTCGAGCGCGTGCTGTCGATGGTCGACGGCGTACTGCTGCTGGTCGATGCCGTCGAAGGCCCGATGCCGCAGACCCGTTTCGTCACGCGCAAGGCGCTGGCGCTGGGCCTGAAGCCGATCGTTGTCGTCAACAAGGTGGATCGCCCCGGCGCGCGCGCCGACTGGGTGGTCAACCAGACCTTCGACCTGTTCGACAAACTGGGCGCGACTGAAGAACAACTCGATTTCCCGGTGATCTACGCTTCGGCGCTGAACGGTTATGCCGGCACCGACCCCGAAATCCGCGAAGGCACGCTGGATCCGCTGTTCGAAGCCGTGGTCGCCCACGTGCCGATGCGTGCCGACGACCCCAACGGCCCGCTGCAACTGCAGATCTGCTCGCTCGATTACTCCAGCTATGTCGGCAAAATCGGCATCGGTCGTGTCAACCGCGGCCGCATCCGCCCCGGCCAGCAGGTCGCCGTGATGAAAGGGCCTGATTCGACCCCCAAGATGGCCAAAATCAACCAGGTGCAGGGTTTTCGTGGGCTTGAGCGCGTCCAGATCACCGAAGCCCAGGCCGGCGACATCGTGCTGATCAACGGCATCGACGAAGTGGGCATCGGCGTCACCCTGTGCGACCCCGAAAAGCTGGAAGCGCTGCCGATGCTGAAAGTGGACGAGCCGACGCTGACCATGAATTTCCAGGTCAACACCTCGCCGCTGGCCGGACGCGAAGGCAAGTTCGTCACCAGCCGCCAGTTGCGCGAGCGCCTGCAGCGCGAAATCATGAGCAATGTAGCGCTCAAAGTCGTCGAAACCGCTGACGCCGACGTATTCGAAGTTTCGGGCCGCGGCGAACTGCACCTGACCATCCTGCTCGAAAACATGCGCCGCGAGGGTTACGAACTCGCGGTTTCGCGTCCCCGCGTGGTGATCCGCGAGGTGAACGGCGAAAAACAGGAACCGTACGAAATGCTGACCGTCGATGTCGACGAGACCAACCAGGGCGCGGTAATGGAAGCGCTCGGCGCGCGGCGCGGCGACCTGCAGGACATGCAGTCCGACAGCAAGGGCCGCGTGCGCCTGGATTACCGCATCCCGGCACGCGGCATGATCGGCTTCCAGTCCGACTTCATGACCATGACGCGCGGCACCGGCGTCATGAGCCACGTGTTCGACGACTACGGCACGATGAAGCCCGACATGGAAGAGCGCCGCAACGGCGTGCTGATCTCGGCCGAAGACGGCACCGCCGTCGCTTACGCGCTGTGGAAACTGCAGGAGCGCGGCCGCATGTTCGTCGGCCCCGGCGAAGCGCTGTACGAAGGCATGATCATCGGCATCCATTCGCGCGACAACGACCTGGTGGTCAATGCCACGCGCACCAAGCAGCTCACCAACTTCCGGGTCAGCGGCAAGGAAGACGCCATCAAGATCACGCCCCCGATCATGCTGACGCTGGAGTACGGTGTGGAGTTCATCGATGACGACGAACTGGTCGAAATCACGCCCAAGTCGATCCGGCTGCGCAAGCGCTACCTGAAAGAGCACGACCGCAAGCGCGCATCGCGCGCATCGCAGGCCGCCGCTTAAGGCCCTATTTCCACGGTCGAACACCAAACGCTTAGGTATGACGCGGCTTCCTGCTTCGATTGAAGCGGCTGTAGTCGGCATTGCGCGCTCTCGCGCGCCAAC
>CAIZLW010000120.1 GCA_903933915.1 uncultured beta proteobacterium
ACGTCGCCATAAACGTTGCGCACGCCGAATTTCTCCGGGATGTCACACAGGTCGGTCACCCAGTCGATGCGCCCGGTCTGTTCGAACTGTTCCATGCCCACCTTGTACGCGCCGCCGGTGAAGCGGAATGCCGAGTGGTAACAGATGAAATTGAGCTGCGGCCAGTCCTTTGCCGCCTTGCCGATGTCGCGCACGTCGGCGTACTGCAGCAGGTCCGGGAACTGTTTGGCGGTGGCGGGCGGATACAGGCCCTTGTGGAAACAGACGTTGGCGAGGCTCGGGTTGGTTTTCGAGGCCTTCACCAGTTTTTCATAAAATGGATACAACAGCTTTTCATCATCGAGCCGCCACGGATGCTTGGCGAGATGCTTGTTGGTGTTGTCGCCGACGGTGTAGCCCTTGAACGAATCGGGCTTCAGCACTTCGAGGTCATGGTCGACCTTGTCCATCCAGCCCGGCATGCCCGGCATGAAAATGGCATGCGAGTACATGCGCTTGGTACCCGCCTCCTTGTTCACCTTGCTGCGCGCATCGTTTTTCATTTCGTTGGTGAGGAACCAGTCACGCGGTTCTTCCGAACCCGATCCGGAGATCAGCGCGATCTTGGTATCGGAGTCGAGGTAGATTTCCTTGAAGTAGTTGGGGAACTTCAGGTCCTCGATGGTCTGCGGCTTGCCGGCCAGCAGCGGATTCCAGCCAGCCTTGCCCACCGCTTCGCGCTGGGCGACGAACCCCATGATGCGGGTATCGTCGCGCAGGAAGTGGGTGTGCATGTCCATGATGAACTGGCTTTTCAGCGCATTGGCGCGCTCATTGGCCATTTCCGGTGTTGCGGCTTCGGCACGGCTGACCGCATAGAGCGGGCCGTAGGTGTCGTTCATCGCGACAAAGGCAGCGGCCATGCCGGCGGCACTCTTGAAAAACCGGCGCCGCGTGGTGCCGTGTTTTTTGGCCATTTCACTGCCGATGGCCTTGACCCGCGCTTCGAACTCGCGCTGCTTCTCGGTCTGCGGAGTCGGCATATATTCATCACTGGAAATACATTGCGTCGGGATCGGCGATGGAAAGATCGTGCTTTCTGCGGCAACGAGCTGTGCCAACTCTTCCTGGCTAAGCATGGGCAACTCCTCCTGGGTAAGATTGCTGAGCGTGCACCGTTCAGGCTGCCGCTGGAGGCGGCTTTTTTTATGAAAATCAGATCCGGATTGGCGTCGCAGCAGTGTGCGACGCGTGCCGGACGGTGTCAAACCGTGCCGGTAACAGGGCTATTTGACGACTTGCAGGCGCGGGCGGTTGCCCGGCGGCGGTGCGTCGGGTTTCGGGTCGTCCGGTTTTTCCGGCGCGGGGGCGCCGGCGCTTTCCACCGGACCGTCACCCGGCCCAACCGACTGGGCCTGCGAGTTCTCGGAAAAAAACAGACCCTGCCCGTTTTCGCGCGCGAAGATGCCATGCACCGCAGCAACCGGCACCGAACATTCTCGGGACACGCCGCCGAAGCGCGCAGAAAACTGGATCAGATCGTTGCCGATGGTCAGCCGGTTTGTCGCGTCGTAGCCGAGATTGAGCACGATTTCGCCATCGCGTACATGCTCGGCAGGCACCCGGGTATTTTCATCGACCTTGACCGAAATATAAGGCGTCAGGCCGCTGTCGCACGCCCATTCATGGACAGCGCGGATCAGGTACGGCTTGGTCGAGCGTTCCGCCACGGTTTTGATTTCTTGCGCTTATCTGCGTAACTTACTTGCGCATCACTTTCTCGGAAGCGGTCAGCGCGTCGATGTAGGCCGGCCGGCTGAACAGCCGCTCGGCGTATTTCATCAGCGGTGCCGCCTGCTTGCCCAACTGGATGCCGTAATGATCCAGACGCCACAGCAGCGGGGCAATCGCCACGTCGAGCATCGAGAATTCCTCGCCGAGCATGTATTTCTGCTTGGCGAACACCGGGGCGATATGGGTCAGCGCATCGCGGATGATCTGGCGGCCCTTGTCGGCCTGTTTCGGCGTACCCTTCTCGATCGAGATCACATGCGAAAACATTTCCTGCTCGAAGCGGAACAGGAACAGCCGCGCACGGGCGCGCATCACCGGGTCGGCCGGCATCAGCTGCGGATGCGGGAAACGGTCATCGATGTATTCGTTGATGATGTTCGATTCGTAGAGGATCAGGTCGCGTTCGACCAGCACCGGCACCTGGTTGTACGGATTCATCACTGCGAGGTCTTCGGGCTTGTTGAACAGATCGACATCGATGATCTGGAAATCCATGCCTTTTTCGTAGAGCACGAAACGGCAGCGTTGGCTGAAGGGGCAGGTGGTGCCCGAGTAGAGTGTCATCATGATCAGTTATCCGTGGCGGAAAGGCATCAATAAATCGGAAGGGGCGGGTGCATCAATTGCCCGGCGGTTCAGAAAGCCGGGGCCGTAACGCGTTGTCCGCGAACGGCCCCTGGCAGTCCGGGGGGCGCCGTCAGTGCACGTCTTTCCAGTACTCCTTCTTCAGCGCATAAGCCAGAATGAACAGCAGGCTCAGCGCAAACAGCACAAAAATGCCGATGGTGGTACGGCTGGAACGCGCCGGCTCTGCCATGAACACCATGTAGTTCACCAGATCGGCAACCATCTGATCGTATTCGACCGGGCTCAGCTTGCCGGGCTTGTCGAGTTTGAGCGCCATTTCGGCCTTCTCGAACCCTGCACCCTGCACCCTGCGCTCGGCCAGCACCTGCTCGCCCTGCAGTTCCCACAGCACGTGCGGCATGCCGACGTTGGGGAATACGGTGTTGTTCCAGCCGGTCGGGCGCTCGGCATCACGGTAGAAGCTGCGCAGGTAGCTGTACAGCCAGTCCGCACCGGTGCCGGCGTGGGAGGCACGCGAGCGTGCAATCACCGACAGCTCCGGGGGCGGCGCGCCGAACCAGCTCGCCGCGTCCTTCGGATCCATCGCAATTTTCATCAGGTCGCCGACTTTGCCGCCGGTAAACAACAGGTTATCGACAATCTGCTGTTCGGTGAGCCCGATATCACGCAGCCGGTTGTAGCGCATATAGCTCGCGCTGTGGCAGTTCAGGCAGTAGTTGACGAAATGACGGGCGCCGCGCTGCAGCGAGGCCTGGTCGTTTTGGTCGATCGGCGCGCGATCCAGCTTGATCTCGGCGCCCGCCGCCAGCGCGAACGCCGGGGCCAGCAGCAGGACTGCCAACAGATGCTTGAGTTTTTTGTTCATGTTTTTGCCCATTACATGGTCACCCGGTCAGGCACGGGCTTGGTCTTGTCCATTGCCGAATACCAGGGCATCAGCAGGAAGAACGAGAAATAAATCACTGTGCCGATCTGCGAGATGACGGTGCCGGCCGGCGTCACCGTCTGCGTGCCGTAATAGCCGAGCACGATGAACACGATGACAAAAATAGACAGCGCGGTGCGGAACAGCGGGCCCTTGTAGCGGATCGACTTCACCGGACTTTGATCCAGCCACGGCAGCAGGAAGAAAATCAGCGTTGCCGCGCCCATCATCGCCACACCCCAGACTTTCGCCTCGATCGCCAGCGGGCCACCCTTCATCAGCACGATGACCGCGAGGCCGATGGCAGGTGCCGCCATTTTCACCAGCGCATTGCGGGTGGTCAGCCAGATCAGCACCACGTACGCCGCAACACCGATCGCCAGCACCAGCATGAAGTCCTCGGTAATCGCGCGCAGGATCGAGTAATACGGCGTGAAGTACCACACCGGCGCAATGTGCGGCGGCGTCTTCAACGCGTCAGCGGGGATGAAGTTGTTGTATTCCAGGAAATACCCACCCATCTCCGGCATGAAAAACACCACCAGGAAGAACAGGAACAGGAATACCACCACGCCGACCATGTCCTTCACCGTGTAATACGGATGGAACGGGATGCCGTCGAGCGGTATGCCCTTGGCATCCTTGTGCAGCTTGATCTCGACGCCATCGGGGTTGTTCGAACCCACTTCATGCAGCGCCATGATGTGCGCGGCGACGAGGCCGAGCAGCACCAGCGGGATCGCAATCACGTGGAAAGCGAAGAAACGGTTCAGGGTGGCGTCGGAAATGACGAAATCGCCGCGAATCCAGGTCGACAGGTCGGGGCCGATCACCGGCAGTGCATCAAACAGGTTGATGATCACCTGCGCGCCCCAGAACGACATCTGCCCCCAGGGCAGCAGGTAACCGAAAAACGCCTCGGCCATCAGGCACAGGTAGATGAGCATGCCGAAAATCCAGATCAGCTCGCGCGGCTTGCGGTACGAACCGTACATCAACCCGCGGAACATGTGCAGGTAGATGACAATAAAAAACGCTGAAGCCCCGGTGGAGTGCATGTAGCGGATGAACCAGCCTGCCGGCACGTCGCGCATGATGTATTCGACAGATGCAAAAGCTTCAGCCGCCGACGGCTTGTAATGCATCACCAGAAAAATGCCGGTGACGATCTGGATCACCAGCACCAGCATCGCCAGGCCACCGAAGAAATACCAGAAATTGAAATTCTTCGGCGCGTAATACTGGGACAGGTGGTCGCGCCACAGCGACATCAGCGGAAAACGTTGATCAACCCACGTCAGCACGTCGCTGATCGGCGCGTTGAGCGGACCAGCGCCGCGGAATTGAACGGGTTCTTTGGGTGCGGATGCCATGTTGATCAGGCTCCCTTGGTGTCTTCACCGATCACGATGCGCGTGTCGGAGAGATATTTATGCGGCGGCACCACCAGGTTGTCCGGGGCGGGCTTGTTCTTGTAGACACGGCCGGCGAGATCAAACAGCGAGCCGTGGCACGGACAGTAGAAGCCGCCCTGCCAGTTCGGATCAAACGTTTCCGCCTGCTTGGCGAATTTGCCCACCGGCGAGCAGCCGAGATGCGTGCAGATGCCGACCACGATCAGATATTCGTCCTTGATCGCGCGCATTTCGTTGGCGGCGTACGCGGGCTGCATTTTTTTCAGCGATTTCGGATCGGCGACGTGACTGTCGTTCGCGCGAATGGTGTCGAGCATTTCCTTGGTGCGGCGGACAATCCATACCGGCTTGCCCTGCCACTCGACCGTCACCCGCTCGCCGGGTGCAAGCGTACTGAGATCGACTTCAATCGGCGCGCCGGCGGCTTTCGCGCGCTCTGACGGCATCATGCTCGCCACAAACGGTACTGCGGCCACGCCAGCAGCAACGCCACCCGCCACGCTGGTTGCCGCCACCAGAAACTGTCGTTTCCCTTGATCGGTATCTTGCTCGGACATGCCTGAAGCCCCCTTTAGTACTGGTTGCCGCGAAAAGGCCATATTTTACACGCGGACAGAGGGGAAAGTTAAGTAAAAACTGAAAATAATCAAATAATTCAGTTAGTTACGTCGCCAGACAGCAGCAAACCGGGGGCATTGCCGGGGCAGCGGTCGCAGCAACCGAAAGCAGACGGGGATTATTGTGGCGGCGGATGCGGGGCTACACGCTGCCAGGACGAGGCGCAGGTCTGGGCATACGGGTAATAAGTCTGCGAGTCCGGGCAGAAAAACCAGGTCGGTGCCGCAGCGGTGGTCTGCGGCGGTTGTGCCGGAGCCTGCGCCTGGTTCTGCAGCTGCGCCGGCGGCACCGGGTTGCCGCG
>CAIZLW010000121.1 GCA_903933915.1 uncultured beta proteobacterium
CCGGGTCAAATCCCGGCACAAGCATCACGCCCGGCGCAATGCCGGGCGTGATGCTTTAAAATAAGCCTACAAAATCAATACCGGACGGAATACCGGACGGTATTGCGGCCGGCAGCATTCCACGCCGGTTTCATTGAGGAGAGATTCACTTATGCACAAAATCGATACCACTGGTGTGGGCGATCGTACGCCGAAAGACCGTCGCGGCCTGGATGTGCTGCGCGATCCGCTGCTCAATCGCGGCACCGGGTTTACCGAGGAAGAGCGCGAGGCCTACGGTCTGCGCGGCTTGCTGCCGGCGCATGTGTATACGCAAGCCGAGCAAGCCGAGCGGTTTCTGATTTCATTTCGCAAGCTGACCGATCCGCTGGACAAGTTTGTGGCACTGAATGCCTTGCATGACCGCAACGAGGATCTGTTTTTCAGCATTTTGGTTGATCACATCGACGAGATGCAGCCGCTGGTTTACACCCCGGTGGTGGGGCTGGCCTGTCAGAAATTCGGTCAGGTGTTTCAGCGTCCGCGCGGCATGTTCATCAGCATCAAGGATCGCGGCAACATCGCCAAGGTGCTGCGCAACTGGCCTTATGAGGCGGGCATCATTGTCGTCACCGACGGCGAGCGTATTCTGGGGCTGGGTGATCTGGGCGCGCACGGCATGGGCATTCCGGTCGGCAAGCTGTCGCTGTACACCGCCTGTGCCGGCATCCACCCGCGGCTGTGCCTGCCGGTGACGCTGGATGTCGGCTGCAACAACGACGAAGTACGCAATGAACCGTTTTATATTGGCCTGCGCCAGAAGCGCGTCACCGGCCAGGAATATGACGATTTCATTGAGGAGTTCATCACCGCCGCGCAGGAAGTGTTTCCGGGCGTGGTCATTCAGTTCGAGGATTTCGCCAATCACAACGCCTTCCGCCTGCTGGAGAAGTATCGTGGCCGGGTGCCGAGT
Organism: uncultured beta proteobacterium; assembly: GCA_903933915.1. Classification (GTDB taxonomy): domain Bacteria; phylum Pseudomonadota; class Gammaproteobacteria; order Burkholderiales; family SG8-41. The sequence continues at coordinate 953 of CAIZLW010000121.1, forward strand.
TTCAATGACGACATCCAGGGCACGGCGGCAGTGGCGCTGGCCGGTATTTTTTCGGCGTTGCGCATCACCGGTGAAAAAATCACCGATCAACGCATCGTGTTCCTCGGTGCGGGTGAGGCGGCGACCGGCATTGCCGATCTGATCGCATCGGCGATGGTTGCGCAGGGCATGACGCTGGCTGATGCGCGCAAGACTTGCTGGCTGGTCGATTCGAAGGGGCTGGTGGTAAAAAGCCGCACGGATCTGGCGCATCACAAGCTCAACTATGCGCATGATCATGCGTCAGTGACGGATCTGCTCGGTGCGGTCAAGATGCTCAAGCCGACGGCGATCATCGGCGTGTCGGCGGTGGGCGGCACCTTCACCAAGGCCGTGCTGGAAGAGATGGCACGACTCAATAAACGGCCCATCGTGTTCGCGCTGTCGAATCCGACGTCACAGGCCGAGTGCACTGCCGAGGAAGCCTATCGCCATACCGACGGCCGCGCGCTGTTTGCCTGCGGCAGTCCGTTTGACCCGGTGACGCTGAATGGCCAGACCTTTGTGCCGCGGCAGGGCAACAACTCGTATATTTTCCCCGGCATCGGTCTGGGTGCGATTGTCAGCAAGACCAAGGTGATTACCGACGAGATGTTCATGAAGTCGGCGCATACGCTGGCGCAGTTGGTCACCGAATCGGATCTGGCCCAGGGCAGTCTGTATCCCGCGCTGCCGCGCATCCGTGAAGTGTCGGCGCAGATCGCTGCGGCGACCGCGGGTGCTGCTTATGAGAGCGGTATTGCCGGGCGGGTGGCGGCGGCGAGTGCGCTGCCGGAGATCGAGAAACAGATGTACGAGCCGCACCAGAAAAAGTAATGCAACCTATTGTTTTATATGTATTAATTTTTAATTCTTATTTTGACCTTGGATAAAGATTGATATAAAGTAAGGAATAGTAAATTTGTAAGGAATTTTATGGCCACCGCGACCCTGACCAGTAAAGGTCAACTCACTCTGCCCAAATCGGTTCGCGACCGGATGGGGCTGGATTCAGGGGACCGTGTCGAGTTTGTGGAAGTGAGCGATGGCGTGTTCAACATCGTGGCCGCGACCCGGGATGTTCGCGAACTGAAGGGGATGATCGCCAAGCCCGAAAAACCGGTCAGTGTTGAAGATATGAATCGTGCCATCGCCCAACGGGGCGGGCGCCGGTGATCGGCATTGATACCAATGTGCTGGTCAGATATCTGACGCAGGACGATGCCGAGCAGTCGAAGGTAGCGACACGATTCATTGAGCAGGTCATTACACCGGAAAACCCCGGCCACATCACCGGAATTACGCTTTGTGAACTGGTCTGGGTGCTCGGCGAATGTTATGAAGCAGACCACGCTCGAATCAAGTCTGTCATTGAGGGCCTGCTGTCTTCAAAACAGTTGAACGTTGAAAGTCCCGAACTGGTGTGGGGCGCATTGCGCGACTGGACTGAATTCGGATCCGATTTCAGCGATGCATTGATCGGCCGTCTGGTTTTGGCCCGAGGCGGCGCTTCAACCGTTACATTCGACCGGGCGGCGTCAAAGTTGCCTGGTTTTCAGTTGCTGAAATAGCCGCGCGTATTGTTTCTGCACTGGCTGAAAGCGGGTGGATTCAGGGCGGTATGAAAAAAATGGCACGGTGAATACCGTGCCATTTTTTATTGCCACAGGCCAATCAGGGTGTGGCCGTAGAACCTTGCTGCGAGACCTGTGCGCCGGTTGCAGGCGGCGTCCAGCCACCGCCCAGCGCGCGATACAGCTGCACCACCGAGGCATAGACGTCGCGGGTGGTCTGCAGCAGCGACAGATCGGCGCTGAAGGACTGCCGTTCCGCGTCGAGCACCTCGAAATAGCTGGAGACGCCGCCGCGATAACGCGACTGGGTCAGGCGCAGGCGTTTGCGTTCGGCATCGGCAACGCGCTGCTGGCTGTCACGTTGTTCGCGCAGGCGTTGGTAGCCCACCAGC
>CAIZLW010000122.1 GCA_903933915.1 uncultured beta proteobacterium
ATTGTCGCGAAAGCGCCCGCCGATGGTTACACCGTGGTGCTGGGTTACATTGCCAACATCGGCATCGGCCCCAGCCTTTATGAAAAAATGCCCTATGACCCGGTGAAGGATTTCGCACCGATCACCCAGGTCGCCGGCGCCTCGAATATTTTTGTCACCCATCCCTCGCTGCCGGCGAAGAACTTCAAGGAGTTCATCGCCTACGCCAAGGCCAATCCGAAAAAAGTCAGTTTTGCCACTGCGGGTGTCGCCAGTGTCGGTCACCTCACCGGTGAACTGCTCAACGACATGGCCGGCATCGACATGCAGCACATCCCTTACAAGGGCAGCGGCCAGGCGATCTCCGATCTCGTTGGCGGCCACGTCAAGGTGATGATCAGCGGCATGGCATCAACGCTGCCGCATGTGCGCACCGGAAAGCTGAATGGCATCGTCACCACCGGTTTGAAGCGCACGCCGGCGACGCAGGACATTCCGACCATCGCGGAAACCTATCCGGGTTTTGAATCGAGCTCGTGGTTCGGTGTGCTCGCGCCGGCGGGGACGCCGAAGCCGGTCATCGCCCGGCTCAATACCGGCATCCACAAGTCGCTGCAGGATGCGGCGGTGATCAAGCGGCTGGCCAATGTCGGGTTCGAGATCACCTATGGCACGCCGGAGCAGTTTGCGGCGTACATCCAGTCGGAGATCAAGAAGTGGGCGAAGGTGGTTAAGGCTTCGGGGGCGAAACCGGAGTAGCGGTTGCCTTGCTTCAAAACTAAACCCCGCTTCGGCGGGGTTTTTTTGCGCGGATAACAAAATGAAAACTCCCTCGCCCGCTTGCGGGGAGGCAAGGGAACGCTTTAAGCGAAGCAGAGGGGCTGCGAAAGAGTTTTTAATTGCCGCAGGTGCTTCAACTTCGCCGGGCTACCCCCGGCTCGCCGCCCCCTCGGACTTCCTTGTGCACCTAGGTGGCCTACAAGATGTAACCCCGTTGGTTTGTGCTGGCAGGATTAACTTGATCATGTAAAAAGTACCGGAGTGGCTTTCGAAAAATAAGGGTGATTGGGGGGGGCAGTTTGTTTTGATGAAGCTGCGTGCGCCTGAACCGGAACGTTACGCCTGATGAATCGAGTCATTGGACATCTATACTCCCTAGGCGTATAGTCTGCAAATATTCACCGTCGTCGAAACCCTCGTGTTTCAGAAACAATGGCCTGTTTACTGGAGCGAAGAGGAGCGGGGCGAATTTGCAGCATATATCGCCGAGTTTCCGGATTCCGGTGACGTAGTGCCCCAATCAGGCGGCATTCGAAAGGTCCGTTGGCGGCGCGCAGGCTCCGGCAAATCGGGAGGTGTTCGCGTCATTTATTTAACGCGCACAGCCGAAGAAGAGGTTGTACTTCTGCTTATTTATGCGAAGTCCAGGACAGACAACATCACAGGAACCAAGCTTAAGGAGATTCGTCGTGTCATTGAAAACTAAACGGCTTACTGGCGCCAAGCTGCGGGACTTTGAGGCCAAGCGCGATCTTGCTGCCGAGTTGTTGGAATCGGTGAAACAAATGAAAGCGGGAAAGACTCAGGCTGTCCTGTCCCCCGCCATCGAAGCGCGGGAACGTACGGGATTGTCACAATCGCAATTCGCCAGGCTTCTGGGGGTGTCTGTTCGTACGCTTCAGGGTTGGGAGCAGGGGCTTAGGCAACCCAGCGGGGCCGCCCGTACTTTGCTCACCATTGCACAGACCAATCCCAAGGCATTGCTGGCGGTTGCTGGCAGCAAGTAGCGAGTGGTCAGCATGAGGCATAACAAGCTCAGTTGAGCTGACGCCTTTCGACGCGACTCAATGGCGGTTACCTTTAACCCCGCGACCTACCGCCGCCCAATCCCCAACCTCTCGTAAATCGGCCGAATCTGCTCCCGTAACCGGTGGCGGTTACGCGCCAGAATCAGCGCCGCCGCCACACAGCACAATCCCCCCAGCGTCAGTGTCGCCCGCGGCCCGATCAGGTCGGCCAGTGCGCCGGCCGTCAGCGCGCCGAAGGGCATGACGCCCAAGAAGGCTGCGGTGTAGAGGCTCATCACACGGCCGCGTTTGTCGTCGTCGACGATGGTCTGCAGGATGGTGTTGACCGACACCGATGTCACCAGGATGCCGAAGCCGATGACCGACAGCAGTGGCAGCGCGAGCCATACCGATGGCGCGTTCGCGAACAGCGTCAGTGCGGTGCCTGCCGCGAGCACGGCAATGATGATCAGCCGGATCAGGCCGCGGGCGTTTTTGCGCGAGGCCATGTACAGCGTGCCGCAGATCGCACCGCAGCCGGAGGCGCTCATCAGGAAGCCCATCAGTTCGGAATTGCCGTGGAAGACTTCGCGCACCATTACCGGCATCAGCGTCATGTACGGCGCGGCGAGCAGCGCGACTACCGACAGCGTCAGCAGCAGCGCGCGGATCGGCAGCAGGTTCCATGAATAGGCGAACCCTTCGCGCAGTCCTGCCAGCAGTGCTTGTTTGGAAGGTTCGCGCGGCTGCGCGCGGACGCGGATCAGCAGGAAGGAGATCACCACCGCGATATAGGTGAAGGCATTGATCAGGAAGCAGTGCGCTTCGCTGAGTACGCCGATGAGAATGCCGGCGAGCGCGGGGCCGATCATGCGGCCGCTGTTGGCCATCAGCGAAGTCAGCGCGATGGCGTTGGGCAGGTCTTCCTTGCCTTCGACCAGTTCCAGCAAATAGGCGTGACGGATGGGCAGTTCGACCGCGACGAGTATGCCCATCATCATCGCCAGCGCAATGATGTGCCAGGGCTGCAGCATGCCAGTCAGCGCCAGCGTGGCGAGGATCACCGCCTGCAGCAGTTCCAGCGCCTGCGTGACAAACATTGTGCGGTGCAGATTGCAGCGGTCCGCCCACCACCCTGCGACCGGTGCCAGCAGCAGGATCGGCAGGCTGCTGGCGAACGCCAGCACGCCCAGCAGCGTGGCTGAACCGGTCAGCCGGTAGAGCAGCCAGCTCTGCGCCAAGATCTGGATCCAGTAGCCGATCAGCGCAAAAATCTGCCCGGTGAGGAACAGCCGGAAGTTGCGGTGGCGAAGGGCGCGGAGAGAGGGGAAAGCCATGGTGTTCAAACGGGAAACCCCGATTCTACTTCATGGACTTCCCGGCAAGAGCCCAGGCCTGCTGCGGTAAAATGAACGACTCCCATGACTGACGAATCCACTGCAGCCCCGGCCGTGCCCGCGGCGCGATTGATCACCATTTTCCAGTTGATGGCGGTGGTGCTGCTGTGGAACAGCGCCTACAAGGGCGCCCGCGTGCTCAATACGCTGTACGCGCTGGAACTCAACGCCACGCCACTGCATATCGGCATGCTGCTGTCGACCTACGGCGTGTTTCCGCTGCTGCTCGCGGTGTATGCGGGGCGCATCGCTGATCGTTACGGCGCGCGCATCCCGATGCTCTCCGGCCTGGTGGTGTGCACGCTGGGCGTCATGCTGCCGTGGTTTGCCCCCAGCCTGTCGTGGCTGTTTGTCGCGGCGGCAGTGACCGGATTTGGTTTCATTCTCGGCCAGGTCGCGCTGCAATCGCTGGTCGGGTCGATGGGTGAGGGCGAGGATCGCACCAAAAATTTCAATTTTTATGCGCTGGGCATCGCGGTCGCTGATTTTGTCGGCCCGGTGTTTGCCGGTTTTTCGATCGATCATGCCGGGCATGTGATCACCTATCTGTTCCTGGGTTTGCTGAGCCTGTCCGCCGCGGTGACGCTGGCCGTCATGGCCAAACGCGTGCCGCGGCACCGCCGCCCGGAGCCGCGCCCCGCCGAACACCGCATGTCCGATTTGTTCGGCGATGCCGATATGCGCCGCGTGCTGATTGCCAGTGCCGTGGTGATGACCGGTATCGACCTGTTTCAGCTCTACCTGCCGCTCTACGGCCACCAGATCGGCCTGTCGGCGTCAGCGATCGGCATGATCATGGGCTCGGCCGCCGCCGCGGCTTTTGTGTCGCGGGCGCTGCTGCCGCTGATGGTCGGTCGTTGCGGCGAAGAGAAGACGCTGCTCTACGCGCTGTTCCTGACTGCGGCGATGTTTGTGCTGGTGCCGTTTTTCACGAGCGCCATCGTGCTCGGCGCGATCTGTTTCACGCTTGGCCTGGGCATGGGGCTGGGCCAGCCGCTGACGGTGATGCTCTGCTACAACTACTCGCCGGCCGGCCGCTCGGGTGAATCGCTGGGGCTGCGCATCGCCATCAACAACTCAATGCACGTGATCGTGCCCACTCTGTTCGGCGGGGTCGGCGCGGCATTCGGCATCGGTCCGGTGTTCTGGATCAATGCCGGCGTCATCGCTGCCGGCAACTGGTACGCACGCAAACGTTCCGCCTGAGCGCCCGCCGGTCACGCCATGTCGATCCACCTCACCCTGTTTGTCGTGCTGCTCAACATGTGTGCGTTTCGCGGCAGCAAGGTGCTGGTGTCGTTGTTTGCGCTGCAACTCGGCGCGCCGCAGATCATGCTTGGCGTCATCGTCGCGCTGTATGCGTTGTGCCCGACTTTACTCGCACTGTATGCGGGCAAGCTGACGGATCGCCTGGGCGTGCGCTGGCCGCTGGTGTTGGGCTGCCTGGGCATCGGGTTGTCCTTGTTGCTCCCGGGTCTGCTGCCGTCGCTGAACACGCTGTACCTGTCGGCGCTGCTGATCGGCTTCTGTTTTGTCTTTTATAACGTGTCGATACAGAACCTGGTGGGCATGCTGAGCAGCACCGAGGCCCGCACGCGTAACTTCAGCAATCTGAGCTTGATGATCGCTTCCGGTGGTTTTGTCGGGCCGCTGATCGCCGGGTTCGCCATCGACAACCTTGGCTACGGGATCGGTTATCTGTGCATTGCCGTGCTCCCGGCCATTTCAGCAGTGATCGTCTTCAGCGCACGCCACAAGCTGACCGAATTGAGCGGCGCCAAGGCAAAAAATGAGGACGAGCCCGGCTACGCCGTCGGCCTGCTCGCCAATCGGCCATTGCGGCGCACGCTGATCACCAGCGGCATCATCCTCACGGCCATCGACCTGTTCCAGTTCTACATGCCGATTTACGGCCACGCCATCGGCATGTCGGCCACGGCGATCGGCATGGTGCTGGCGATGTTTGCCGGCGCGTCGTTCATCGTGCGCACCATCCTGCCGCAGATCGTCAAGCGTTTCGGCGAAGAACCGGTGCTGGTGGCTTCGATTTTTATCGCCGCCGCAACCTATCTGCTGTTCCCGCTGGTCGAAAGCGGCATCGTGCTGGGGGTCTTCGCCTTCCTGCTCGGCCTCGGCACCGGCTGCGGCCAACCGCTGACGCTGATGATGATTTATGCGCGCGCGCCGGAAGGTCGCTCCGGCGAGGCACTGGGCCTGCGCATGACCATCAACAACCTGACGCATATTGTAGTGCCGCTGTTTTTCGGTACCATCGGTACCGCCTTCGGCGTTGCACCGGTTTTTCTGGCCAACGCCGTGATGCTGGGCGCCGGTGGAATGATCAGCCGCAGGCGCTGAGCCCGATATACTTTACGCAACCCCTTTCCGCATTCATATCCGATTCATCACCCAGGACTCTCTCATGAAAATTGCGATCATCGATGATTACCAGGATGCTTTCCGCAAGCTGGAATGCACCAAGAAACTGGCTGGCCATGAATTACTGGTTTTTACCGATACCGAAAAAGATCCGGCGAAACTGGCGGCGCGACTGCAGGATGCCGATGCCGTGGTGCTGACGCAGCAGCGTTCGAAAATGCCGCGTGCCGTGATCGAAAAGCTGCCCAAACTCAAGCTGATCAGCCAGACTGGCCGCAATGCGTACCACATCGACATCGAGGCCTGCACCGAGAAGGGCATCGTGATTTCCGCGGGTGGCGCCGGCAATCCGAATCCGACGGCGGAGCTGGCCTGGGGCCTGATTCTTGCCGCGTTGCGCAACATTCCGCTGGAAGTGCAACGCCTGAAAAGCGGTCAGTGGCAGGGCACGGTCGGTGTCGGCCTTTCCGGCAAAACGCTGGGCATCTATGCCTATGGCCGCATCGGCAGTCTGGTGGCGCAGGTGGGCAAGGCCTTCGGTATGCGCGTGTGGTGCTGGGGTCGCGAAGGTTCAACGGCGAAGGCCAAAGCCGCGGGCTTTGAGGTCGCACCGAGCCGTGAAGCCTTTTTTGCCGAGTCCGATGTGATTTCGCTGCACCTGCCGCTGAACGACGGCACGCGCGGCATCGTGAAGGCGGAAGACCTCACACGCATGAAGCAGACGGCGCTGATCGTCAACACCAGCCGCGCGCCGATCATTGCCAAGGATGCGCTGGTCGCGGCGCTGAAAGCCGGCCGCCCGGGACGCGCGGCGATCGACGTGTTCGAGGAAGAGCCGGTGCTCAATGCCAATCATCCGCTGATCGGCATGGACAACGTGGTATGCACGCCGCACCTGGGTTATGTCGAGGAGAGCACCTACGATTCGTACTACGGCACCGCGGTCGAGCAGATTTTGGCCTTTATTGCCGGCGCGCCGATCAATGTCGCCAATCCGGATGTGCTGAAAAAATAAGTTTTGTATGGCAGGTGATCAACCTATTCCGTTCGGGCTGAGCCCTTCGACAAGCTCAGGGCGAACGGGTGTGTTTGTCATAAGAATGGATAGTCGGGAATCGTAAGGAGAAGGTCATGAGCACAAAAAAAATGCGCTGCGGTGTTGCTGCCATCGAGGCGCTGCGCGCCGCCGGTGTGTCCAAGGTGTTCGGCCTGATGGGGTCGAGCACGCTGGAAATGTATGATGCGCTGTACGATGCGAAAGACATTGAATACATCGGCGTGCGCCACGAAAACTGCGGCATGCACATGGCCGACGCCTACGGGCGAGTGACGCAGACGCCGGGTGTGTTCATCTGCGGTCAGGCCGGGCCAGGCTCGGCAAACATGGTGCTGGGGCTGGCGCAGGCAAAGTTTGCCTATTCGCCGGTGGTGGCGATCACCGGTCTGGCATCCACCGAACATCTCGGCCGCGACGCGTTCCAGGAGATTGATCAAAACACGCTGTTCCTGCCGGTGACCAAGCGGGTGATGACGGTGCCGCGTCCGGAACGCATTCCGGAATTCATCCTCGAAGCCTTCCGCATCGCCAACGCCGGCCGCCGCGGTCCGGTGGTGGTGAACATTCCGCGCGATCTGTTCAACCACGACATCGATGTGCAGATGCCGATGCATCCGCCGGCGACCAGCCGTCCGCCGGCGGCCGATCCTGCGGCGCTGGCGGAAATCAGCAAAATGATTCTCGCCGCGAAGCGCCCGGTGTTTCATGCCGGCGCCGGCATCAAATGGGCGCGCGCCAGCGGCAAGCTCGCCGCACTCGCTGAAAAACTGCAGATTCCGGTGACCAGTTCCGCCGGACATGCCGACATCCTGCCGATGGATTTTCCGCTGCATGCCGGTGGCGTTGGCCCGCGCGGCAATCCGGTCGCCAGCGAGCTGACCCGCGAAGCTGATCTGATCATCGCACTGGGCACCCGGCTCGGTTTCAACACCACGTTCTACAAGTACACCGACATCGCGTCCAGCGCGAAAATCGTTCAAATCGATGTGGATCCCACTGCGCTGGGCCGTTATTTCCCCACCGCGCTGGCGGTGACCGCCGATGCCGGTTCGGTGATCGACGGGCTGGCGGCATTGATGGCGCCGATTGCTGCAAACGCCGCGCCGTGGCGCGAGCGCAACGAACAGTATCTCAGGGAACGCGCGGCGTTGTGGGCAGAGCGCGAAGCCTCCGGTGCACGCACGCAGACGCCGCTGCATCCCGACGTGATCTACGCAGAGCTGCGCAAGGCGGCGCCGCGCAATTCGATTTTTACGCTGGATGCCGGCACTACAGGGTTTCAGGCAACCGACCAGCTGCCGTGTTACGAAGCGCCGGCGCTGCTGACGCCGCTCGATTGCGGCATGGTCGGATTCTCCTATTCCGCGGCGCTTGGCGCCAAGGTGGCGGCGCCGCATCGTGCAGCGATTTCGCTGATGGGCGACGGCGGTTTTGGCATGACTATGGGTGAGATGACCACCGCAGTGATGAGCAACATCCCGGCGATCGGCATCGTCATGGACAACGGCACCTGGGGTTCGGAAATTGCTTATCAGCGCGATTTTTATGCAGGGCGTTATATCGGCGCTCATGTGCACAGTCCGCGTTTTGATGAAGTGATGAAACTCACCGGCGGCAACGGTTATCACCCGACCGCAGCCGGCGAAACTGCCGATGCCTTGCGTGATGCGCTGAAAGCCGGCAAGCCGGCGATCATTCACGTCAAGGTCGATCCGGAAGCGACGATCAGCTTCCGCAAGGACGCGCTGCAAAAGCGCGCCTGAAGCGGGCTTTGAGGGAACGACACCGATGAGCCTGCAGATCACGCCGGTGCAGGTGATGGATTTTCTCGGGGTGGCCGTGTTTGCGATCAGCGGCGTGCTCGCGGCAGGCCGCAAACAGCTCGACTGGTTTGGCGTGCTGGTGATCGCCACGGTGACTGCAATCGGCGGCGGCACGCTGCGGGATCTGCTGATCGACCGCCCGGTATTCTGGCTGGCGGATACGGGGTATTTGTGGACGATACTCGCGGCCACGCTGCTGACACTGCTCTTGGTGCGTATCCGTGATATTCCGCTACGTGCGCTGCTGGTGGCCGATGCGCTGGGTCTCGCGCTGTTCGCGATCAGCGGCGCCCGCATCGCCGAAACGGCCGGGTATGGCGGCATCGTTGCGGTGATCCTCGGCACGATGTCGGGTGTCGCCGGCGGCGTGCTGCGCGACATGCTGATTGCCGAAATCCCGCTGCTGCTGCGCGATGGCGAAATCTACGCCACTGCTGCGCTGCTCGGCATCATCGTCTATCTGGGATTGCAGGCACTGGGCCTGGAGCGCACCACGGCCGCTTATTTCGGTATGGCGATGATCGTGCTGGTGCGTTTTACCGGGATTTTTCTCGGGCTGAAAATGCCGGCACTGCGTCTGGGCGAGCCGAAGGACCCGAAAAAACTGCGGGATTGAGCCCGCAATTTGTGAAGAATTAATTATTAAATCAAGGGCTTGTATGCCGATTGCGCTCTTGTGCGAAGTCCTGTTCCTGGCGAGCGGTCGGCACACTTGGTCGTCTATCGGCAATGGGCGCTTATCGCGCCATTGATGCCGCGACTGCACACACACACTGTTCAGGTAAGCCTCGCTATCTTCCTTGGCATAAAGGTTGTTCGCGGGAAATTGCCGGAACCGATTCAGGCCTAAGCGCGCTATTTTTCATCAAGACGCCATGTTCCATCCCAGCTTTCTCCTGGCGGAGAGGCGCGTAGTTTACCGATGCGCGCGAGCATCACCAGCGATGACTGATCCCCTGATCGGGCGCACTCGTTGAACAATTGCTCACCGAGCGACCAGTCCTGCGCACGATATGCCGTCAGCGCCTGTTGGTAGCGCTCGCGCAATTGCAATTGTTCGGCCGGTACACCACCCGCGGCGCCCAGTAACTCAAATACGCGCACCGCTTCCGTTTTTCCTTTCACGGCAATCGAATCAATTTCGCGCAATTCGAATTCATCGCCAACAGCGCGAGCGGTGGATTCACTCAGCAGTATGTTCGTGCCATAGATGCGATTTGCACCTTCAATGCGCGAGGCAAGGTTAACGGTATCCCCGATCACGGTATAACTGCGCGTGTTTTCCCCGCCGACATTGCCGACGACGAGTTCACCGCTGCAGATACCCAGGCGTAAATCAATCTCCGGCGTGTCTTTGCGCAGGCCGGAGATCTCGGGCATTTCATGCCTGAGCGTTTCGATTGCGACACATTGCGCAAGCGCGGCACGGCATGCCAGTGCTGCATGTTCTTCGGCCGTTACGAAAGGGGGGCCCCAGAATGCCATCACCGCATCCCCGATAAACTTGTCGATGACGCCGCGGTGCTCCTGTACCGCATTGGCCTGCAGGCCGAAGTGCCGGTTAAGTAATGCCACCATGCGGGAGGGGGTGAGGCGCTCAGACAATCCGCTGAATCCGACAATGTCGGCGAACATTACGGTCATGACGCGTCGTTCGCCGGCGATGTGGGCGGCATCCGGCAGTTGCAACACCTGCTCCAGTACGCGAGGGTCGATGTATTTCCCGAATGTCCGCTTGATCTGCTCCTTCGAACGGAGTTCCCGCACGAAGTAATTGAAAGAGTTGGTCAGCGAGCCCAACTCATCGCCGGAGATTACGGGAAGCTGTAAATCGAGATTCCCGCCCTGTACATCCCGCATCCCCGCCATCAAGGAGCGTACTGGCCGGGTCAGTCGGCCGGTAATGATTGCAGCGATGGCCAGGCCGAGCAGGACTGTAGACAGGGTCGCGGCAATCGTGAGCCATACCAGGCGCACCTGGCGCCGGGCGACGTCGTCGGCAGCTGCCTGCGTCATTGCATCGACTTTGGAGCTCGCGGCCTCGCGTTGCCCTTGTAAGGCGCGTTGCTGGTCATTCAGAACGTTCAGCAACTCAGTGGCTCTTGCGTGCTCCCCCTTGCGACGAAGATCAAGAATCTGCATTTGCCGCTGGCCGAGGGCGGGATAGGCCGCTTCAACCTGTGTCAGAAGGGTACGCAGATCAGCTATCGCGGACGGGTTGTCCTTGCTCAAAATCCCGGCATCAAGCAATTGGCGTGCGTCAACGAATTCCTGGTCGAGGCGCGCAGTGAAGAGCGTGTAATTGGCCGATGCTTCTGACACCACTTCCATGTTCTGTGTGCTGCCGCTGAGTGCGCCATTCCAGCGCTCAAAAGCAAGTCTCCGGCGCAATCCATATTCATGGATGCGCGTTATCGAGTCGGCGATCGGCAAATACTCTTTGGCTACCAGGCTCATGGAGCGCGCTGTGGCCGTAGTCTCGATCAGCAGATAGACCGCCAGACCGACGGTGAGCATCAGCAGGAAAACCGCGAGACCAAAAATCTTGGAGGCAATAGTTCGCTTGAGTGGCATTTTTATTGAATTTCGAAGGATCTGACTGTGATGGGCTTTGACTTGCGTCAAATACAAATACAAATACACCTCGCGGAGTTCGCCCGTTATTTTCAGGGAGCTACGAGAGTTTTAACCTGTCAGACCGGTAAGTCGCACGCTGGACGCGGGACAGGTAACCCGCTGTTTTCGTTCAGTGCAGGTGGCGGTTACGCGGGTGCAGCGGAATCACCGTCGAACTGGTGGTGCCTGCCGGTTCATTCGCCGGTTTTTCCGGTTTGTGCGCGTCAAACATCCGCGTCACCATTTCGGTGACCTGTTCGACTTCGGTTTTGCCGATATGACGCGCCAGCATATGGCCGAGATCCTCGACCACGCACTGGCGGCGGAATTCATGGATCGCTTCCGGCGTCGGCCCGACAAAGAACTGGTAGAACTCGTCTTCGCCGCTGTCCGGGTAATAAGTGACTTCGACTTCGGAGGCGTATTCAGTCAGCGGGCCGAGGCTGTTGCAGGCTTCGGTGAGCTTGTTGTGAAAGCTGCGGCCGACTTCACCGGTCCAGCAGAAGCTGATCACGCGTTCCGCAGCTTCATAAACGATACCCGGTTCATCGCGCTCGAGGCTCTTCGCATCGGCGAGATGATCGGCGTCCACGTAATCGAGCCAGGGGCGCAGCGCGAGTTCGACCTGCGCCAGGCGCACGCCTTTGCACAGGAATACGCTGCCGTGGACATGGACTTCGGTTTTCATTGCGGGTGACTCCGATGGTGATGCTGATGCAGGCGGTTTAATCCTGCGTAGGGCGCCAAGGATACCACAGGCGACCGGGGCTTGTTAAAAATATCAATAAAAACAAATACTTATATTATTATTTGGGCGGTGCCGGAGGTCCGGCAACAACAGGCTAAGGCTGCGCCAAACCCAGTTTGATCAGCAGCGCGCCCATGACCTCGCGCTCCTGCTGCAGGAACGCATCCAGTGCTGCGCCGCCGAGGTAGGTGTTGGCCCAGTATTTGTCCGCCAGTTCGGCATTCCATTGTGGCGTCGCCGTGGCAGCCCGCAGCACGTGATCCCAGAACGCAATCTGTGCCGGTGTAATGCCGGCGGCACCGATGACGCCGCGCCAGGTGCCGATGACGCAGTCGACGCCGAGTTCGGTCCAGGTCGGCACGTCGGCATAAAGCCGCGGCAGGCGTTGCGGCGCTGAAACCGCGATGGCGCGAACCTGTCCGGCGGCAATGGCTTTGGTCGCGCTGACCGCTGTAATCGCCGCCACTTCCGCACGGTGTTCAATCACGTCGGCCACTGCATACAGCGCGGAATCAAAGACGTTGATCTGCAGCGCCTGAATGTCGCCGCCGGCTTTGGCGGTGACCTGCGCCAGCGCCATGTGATTGATGTTGCCGATGGCCGTGGCCAGTGCGATGCGGCAGCCCGCGGTGTCGTCGGCCAGGCGCTGCATGAAATCCGCGGCATTGCGAATCGGTGAATCGGCGCGCACCACAAACGCGATGTATTCGGTGTAGAGATTGGCCAGCGGCGTCAGCGCCCTGTGATCGAAATCCGCTTCGCCGAGCTGGCGGTTGGTGATCACGGTCGGCGAATTGATCGCCAGCACATGCGGGTTGCCGGTCTGGGTGCGCAGATAATCCCAGCCGTTGCCGCCGCCGCGACCGGGAATATTGGTGAGCTTGATCGGCTGGTTGACGAGTTTGTTGGCCTCGAGAATGCCGATCAGCGCGCGCGCCGGCCGGTCCTGCCCGCCGCCGGCCGGTGTGCCGGCAACGAGTTCGATGCCGTGTTCAGGCTGCCATTCAGGTTTCATGCGGCCGCCGGGTGGTCGTCCTGGGGTACAAAAAGCACCAGCAGGTTGGCGGCGATGATGGTGCCGGCGAGGAAGTAGAACGCCGCGTACACATTCCAGGTGTCGGCGATCAGGCCGAAGGTCGCCGGTGCGATGCTGCCGCCGATGGCGAGGATGGTGAACTGCAGGCCGACGCCGGTGCCAGCAAGCCGCTTGGGTGTGTTTTCCACCGCCCAGGCCTGCATCACCGGGCGCATCGCGTAGAGGAAAAATCCGACCAGCGCGACAAACACGATGAACAAAAAGGATTGTCCGGCGAAGACCATGCCGATGATGGTGACGCCGGTGAGGATCATGCTCGACAGCACGACCTGGCGCCGGCCGACCTTGTCCGAGACATGCCCGGCAATCGGTCCGGCGATGAGGCCTGCGACCTGCAGCACGGTCATGCACACGCCGATGGCAATTGTTGAATAACCCTGTTCGTACGCCAGGTACACCGGCAGGAACACCAACAGCCCGACCTGTGTCAGCGTGCGGCAGCCGCCACTGATGCAGATCAGCATCAGCGCGCGGTTGCGCATCAGCGAGCCCAGATCATGCAGGTACTGGCGTGCGTTCCATTTGTCGCCGTTGCCGGCGTTGACCTCGTTTGTTTTGTCTTTGCTGCTGTCCGTTGTGCGGGCGGTTGTCAGTGCGCCGACCAGTACCAGGATCAGCGTCGCCATCACCAGGCCCGGCACAATGTTGATCACTACCACCTCGCGCCAGGTGAACCAGGCCAGCAATGTCCCGGCGGCCAGTGGTGCGAGGGCTTCGCCGATATTGCCGCCCATGCCGTGGAAGGACAGCACCAGCCCCTTGCGCTGCGGATAACTGTGGGCCAGCGTCGGAATCGCTGCCGGATGCCACAGGTTGTTGCCGATACCGACCAGCATCACGCACACCACCAGCATCCACATGCTGTGAGTCAGGCTCATCAGCGCATACGGAAAACCGACCCAGAACAGCGAGGCGGCCATCAGGTAACCCTTTTTGCCGATGGCGTCGACGATCATGCCGCCGGGCAGGTTGGACAGTGCCCCGGCGAGGTGCTGCGCGCTCATCAGAAAACCGATCTGCGTATAGGAGAGGCCGAGTTCCTTGCCGATCAGCGGCAACAGGATATAAAACGTCGCCGGGTACCAATGGGTGAGGCCGTGACCGGCGGAAATCAGCCAGACATCGCGGAAGGTACGTGGGGGCAAAGCGCCGGCGGCAGTGATGCTCATAATATGGTCTCAAACAGGGGTCGAAGTCATCTTAGCATGCGGCTTTGCGCGTAAACCGCGGCGTATAATCGGCGCCTCTCCCGCAACACAAAACATAAATCCGGCCTCTCATGCGTAGTGACATCGAGCGTTTTTTTAGCCCCAAATCCATCGCCATCATCGGCGCCTCGCAGGATCTGATCACCATCAGCGGCCAGCCGTTGAAACACCTGACCAGCCACGGCTACAAGGGCAAGCTGTATCCGATCAATCCCAAGTATCAGGAAATCATCGGCGTCAAATGCTGGCCCTCGCTGGAGGCGCTGCCGGAAGTGCCGGAGCTGGCGCTGATCCTGGTCAATGCCACGCGCGTCGCCGACATGCTCACCGCCTGCGGCAAAAAGGGCGTGCCTTATGTGATCATTTTCAGCTCGGGCTTTTCCGAGACCGGCGGCGACGGCGTGGCAATGCAACAAAAGCTGGCGGACATTGCGCGCGAATACAACATCGGCGTCATCGGCCCCAACTGCCAGGGCATGATCAATGCGGCCGACGCGGTGTATGCCGGTTTCGGCTCGGTGTTTAATGCCAATTACGACGGCGGCACGGTGAGCATGGTGTCTCAGTCCGGCGGTTTCGGCTTTTCGGTGATGAATCTGTCTTCGCTCGACGGCGGTTTGCCGTTCCGCCAGATGGTGACCACCGGCAACGAGATCGGCGTATCGACGCTGGACTTCATTGACTATTTCATCCGCGATCCGCATACCGACATCATCGGCACCTACATCGAAGGCGTGAAGGATGCGCGGCGCATTCTCGACGTCGGTGACAAGGCACTCGCGGCCGGCAAGCCGATCCTGATGTGGAAAGTCGGCAATACCGAGCAGGGGCAGAAGGCCGCGGCGTCGCACACCGCCAACCTCGGCGGTGCGATGGCGCTGTACAAGGCCGCGTTCAAACAGAAAGGCATCATCCAGGTCGAGGACATCCAGGACCTGGTCGATTACGGCCGCGCGCTGCGCAGCAACCGCCTGCCGCGCGGCAACCGACTGGCGATCATCACCATTTCCGGCGGTGCCGGCATCCTGATGACTGACGAAATCGTCGCCGGCGGCATGCAGATGGCGCAGCTGGCGCCGGACACCGTGGCCAAGCTGAAGGAATTCGTGCCTTCGTACGGTTCGGTGGGCAATCCGGTCGACGTCACCGCGGCGATATTCAACGATCTCACCCTCATTAACCGCACGCTGCAGGCGATCAACGATGATCCGGGCGTGGACTGCATCGCCATGATCAACGCCTCGTTGCAGGGCGAGATTGCACTCAACGTCGCCAATGAGATCGTTGCTGCCGCAGCCAAGACCGACAAGCCGATTTTCATTTCGTGGAGCGCGCGCGACGCCGTCGCGCCCGAGGCTTACGCCGCGCTGGATGCAGCGCGCATCCCGCATTACAAATCCCCGGTGCGCTGCGGCCGTGCCCTGGCCGCGGTGTCCTGGTATGCCGACGCCAAGCGCCGCAATGCCGCACAGAAAAACGACAAGGCGCCGGTGATCAACAAACCGGCGGCCCAGGCGATGCTCAAGGGCAAAACCGGTGATGTCGCCGAATACGCGGCCAAGCAGGTGCTGGCCGAGTACGGCATTGCGGTGACGCAGGAACAACTGGCGACCAGCCGCGACGCCGCAGTCGCTGCCGCGCAGAAAATCGGTTTCCCGGTGGCGATGAAGGTGCAGTCGCCCGACATTTCGCACAAGACCGAAGCCAAGGCGGTATGCCTGGGCGTGGCCGATGCCGCCGGCGTTGCTGCGGCCTATGATGAAATCCTCAAAAATGCCAAAGCCTACAAAGCCGATGCCCGCATCGAAGGCGTGCTGGTGCAGGAGATGGTCGGCGGCGGCATCGAGGCCATCATCGGTATTACCAACGACGCACTGTTCGGCCCGGCAGTGATGTTCGGTCTGGGCGGGATTTTTGCCGAAGTGCTGAAGGATGTGTCGTTCCGCCTGGCACCCATCACCCCGGCGATGGCGCGCGAGATGGTCGAAGAGATCAAGGGTTACCCGGTGCTCGCCGGCGCGCGCGGCAAACCGCCGGCCGACGTCGATGCGCTGGTGGATACGCTGGTCAAACTGTCGGCGCTGGCGGTGGATCTGAAGGATCAGGTCGCCGAGCTCGACATCAATCCGCTGATCGTCATGCCCAAGGGCAAGGGCGTCAAGGCGGCGGATGCGCTGATCAGGATGAAAAACTAAAAACGATTTAACAGGATGGACAGGATTTTCAGGATAAAACCCATTAATTGTTGCGCCGGAAAATGGTGTCCTGTTTTTAATCCTGTTTATCCTGCACATCCTGTAAATTTATTTTTTTGTTATCTGTAGCTGTCTTCGATTATGGGGTTTGACATGAGTGTTTCCGCTGAAGTGCGTCTGTTGTGCGATGAAGTCGCCAAGTTCGTTCGCGAGCAGGTCGATCCGCGTTCGCGCTGGATCGAGGAAAACGACGCGATACCCGATGACCTGATGCAACTGGCCCGCGACATGGGCCTGTTCGGACTGACCATCCCCGAGGAATACGGCGGCAGCGGTCTGGATCTCGCCGGCAAGTGCGCGATCGAGGAAGTCATGGGGCGCACCAATTACGGCTTCGCCACGCTGATCGGCAACCATACCGGCATCAGTACCACCGGCATCACCGCGCTGGGTAATGTCGAGCAAAAGCAACGGTTCCTGCCGAAAATGGCCAGTGGCGAATGGGTCGGCGCTTTTGCGCTGACCGAGCCGCAGGCTGGTTCCGATCCGGCATCAATGCGCACGATGGCGGTGAAAAAGGGCGACCGGTATGTGCTCAACGGCGAAAAAATCTACATCACCAATGCCGGTCCCGCCCATGTGTTCACGGTGATGGCGATCACCGACAAGAGCAAAGGCATCAAGGGCATTTCGGTGTTTGTCATCGAGCGCGATACCCCGGGCTTCAGTGTCGGCAAGAATGAACTGAAGATGGGCATGCACGGCTGCACCACGGCGCCGCTGTCTTTCACCGATTGTGAAGTCCCGGCAGCAAACCTGCTCGGCGCCGAAGGCATGGGTTATGTACAGGCGATGAAGACGCTGACCGCAGGGCGGGTCACGGTGTCGGCGCGCTGCTGCGGCATGATGGATAAACTGATCGATCAGACCGCTGATTACATGAAAACGCGGACCCAGGGCGGCAAACGGCTCGCCGATCACCAGGGCCTGCAGTGGATGCTCGCCGACATGGCGGTGGCGCGTGATGCCGCGCGCGGACTCACGCAGCGCGCCATTGAGGTGCTGATGCGCGGTGAACGCGGCACCATGGAAGCTTCGACCGCCAAGGTGTTTTCCACCGAAGCGCTGGGTCGTGTGGTGGATGCCGCGGTGCAGATCCACGGCGGCATGGGTTATATGCGCGAGGTCGGCATTGAAACCACCTTCCGCGACGCGCGCATTGTGCGCATTTATGAAGGCACCTCTGAAATCCAGCGCAACATCATTGCGGGCTTATTGTTGAAAGATTAAAGGCTTTAGCCACAGAGGATCTCGATACCCCCTTGAGGGGTACACAGAGAGCACAGAGAACGGCAAGCCCGAGGGCGGAGTCTCTGTAAGTAATTGTTTTTATTGTTATTTTATGCATCCCCTGTGGCAAAAATATTTTTGAAGGAGTTGGTAATGGCAAAAGTCCAGGAATTGATGAACCTCGAAGGCCAGGTGGCGATTGTCACCGGCGGCGCCACCGGCATCGGTTTGCAGATGGCGAAAGGGTTGGCCGAGGTCGGCGCCAACATCGTCATTTGTTCGCGGCGCCTTGATGTGTGCGAGCAGGCGATTGCTGAAATCGAAAAGCTCGGTGTGCAAGGGCTGGCGGTGGGTTGCGATGTCACCAAGGCCGATCAGGTTGAAGCGCTGAAGGACGCCGTGCTGAAAAAATTCGGCCGCGTCGACATCCTGATCAACAATGCCGGCCGCGCCTGGGTGGCGCCGCCTGAAGACACGCCGCTGGATCGCTGGCAGCAGGTGTTCGATCTCAACATCACGGCGCCTTTCCTCTGCGCGCAGGTATTCGGCCGCGAATTCATCAAGCAGAAACGCGGCAAGATTATCAACATCGCGTCCATCGCCGGCCTCGTCGGCCGCAATCCCGCCGCCTACAATTCCATCGCCTACGGTTCCAGCAAGGGCGCGCTGGTCAACTTCACCCGTGATCTCGCGGTGAAATGGGCGCAGCACAACATCCAGGTCAATGCGATCTGCCCGGGATTTTTCGTGACCCCGATCAATGAAAAAATGTACGTGAAAAACAAGGAAAACGTTGACCGCGAAATTCCGCTGAAGCGGACCGGCGGGCCGGATGACCTGAAGGGCATCGTCGTGGTGCTGGCGTCAGCCGCATCGAATTTCATGACCGGCGCGATCATCCCGGTCGATGGCGGTGCGGTGGCCTGGTAGCGCGGTCGCGTAACTGCATGGGGTGCAGGTGGTCGGAGGTTCAACCCTCCCGTCCAGACCCGTCAAATAAAAGGGCTCCGCAAGGAGCCCTTTTTATTTCTGCGATTCAAGTCGAATGTCCGTTATCGGCCAGAGGGAGTCGTTGATTAAATGCGCTTACGCATAATCTAGCTTTAAGTAGTTTTCCTCAGAAACTGCCTGATGACTAATAACAGCATAGGTAGCGCCATTAACGGCTAAAGGTGAAACCCTAACAATAAACCAGCGTTTTTTATCTGGGCTATGGCAGAGGAATTTCATCGCAAACTCTTGTATGTTGCCATTGAGTGTCTTGCGAATACCAGAAGCCATTTTTTGGGCTGATTCAGATCCGGAACCAACGGCGGAATCACAAACCTTAAGGTAGTTCGATGCCAAGAAAGCGTTAGCCTCCCCATGTTCATTTTTGGGGTTGTTGGAAGCAATTTCCCGCCATGCTTTATTTACTTGAACAATAGCACCAGTAGAATCTATAACGACAATTTCAAATGAGAGCGAGTCCAATATATCCTGGGCACAAACTTTATTTTTCTCATCAAGATCCATTTCGTTTTGTATGGGCGGTAAGGTGGTAATCCCCCCCCCACCCAGCGCTAGGATACCCACCATAAAATCACTGGGGTTTAGCTGAAGCCATTTAATAATAGTAAGTAAGTGACTAGGTGATGGAAGTGCTAAACCTTTTAACCATTTCCGCGCAGTTTCTCGACTAACAGCAGTTGTCCCATGGGCTCTAAGATTAAATTGTGCAGCAACAAAACTATTTGATGGGATTAAGGCATATTTTTTAAATAGCCCAGCGTTGAACGCTGCCATGAATCGTTGAGTTGCTATGACCCGGTTTTCCACAAAAATATTTCCGAAACTCTCTAAAAGAGTGCCTTAAGCAATATGGGTAATTAATGCCACCATAACACTTCATATCAAGCCTGCAGAAAAATAATGGATATGTAAATAAAAACCGCCTAGGAGCAACTCCAAGTTGGCAATAGTGACCATCGCCTAGTTTATAAAAAAAATAATTTAGCCAGCTAATCGATACCCAAGTCACGCTCAATGCCCAATTCTCTAAATAATGCTCGCAAGCTACTGGACAGTAGCCCATCTGCTATTTGCATCAGCAGCAAATCAACCGGGAATGTGCTGTTTGCAAATCAGGGATTCTATGAGTTGTCTGGTGTTTCGCTTGACCAGGCGATAGGGATTGACCCAAGACAATTTTATGCAAACCAGAAAGATTATGAAGATATTCTTGAGTGCTTAAAAAAAGATGGGGCTGTCATAGGAAAACTGAGTAAGTTATCTATTCAGAAAGAAATTAAGTGGGTAAATGGAACCTATAGGGAGGTGGACTTTGAAGGTCAGTTTGCTCATGTTGCGTGGTTATATGACATAACGCAGCAGCTATTAGACCGCTCCCAATCAGATCTTCTTGCGACCTTAGCGGCCCGTTCCAAAGACGCAGTCATGATCACGTCAGCAGGGTCGATTGAATCGCCTGGACCGCGCTTCATCTATGTCAATGAAGCTTTTGAGAGATTAACTGGCTATTCGCAAGACGAAGTTTTCGGCAATAGCCCAAGAATGTTGCAAGGACCTAAGTCCGCCCCGGTTACCTTGCGTAAAATTCACGATGCCATATCGCAATGGAAGCCTGTTTGCGTGGAGGTAATTAATTACGCTAAGGACGGTAGTGAGTTTTGGGTTGAGCTCGACATTACTCCCGTTGCTGACGCAAGCGGTTGCTACACCCACTGGATTTCTGTCCAACGCGACATTACAAAGCGTAAAGCAGCCACGGAAAAAATCCGTAAACTGTCACTTGCCGTTGAGCAAAGTATGGCGGGTGTTATCTTGACTGACGCTCACGGAAATATCGAATACGTCAATGCGGAGTTTGTGCGCAATTCAGGTTATAGCCGTGAGGAGGTCATCGGGTTAAATCCCCGCCTACTGCAATCAGGCAAGACCCCGCCTGAAACCTTTCAGTCGATGTGGAGCGCTTTGAGCCAAGGGCAATCTTGGCAGGGCGAACTCATTAACCGCCGCAAGGATGGCAGCGAATATGCCGTGCTCATACTCATTAGTCCGCTCATTAGCGATGACGGCAATATCACGCACTATGTGGCCACACAAGTAGATGTGACGGATAAAAAAGTTGCTGAGGATCGAATCCAGCGCTTGGCCTTTTATGACCAGCTTACCAATTTACCCAATCGCTCTTTACTGGTAAATCATTTGGAGCGGGCACTATTACTGAGTAATCGTAATAAGCGATTTGGGGGGCTTTTATTTATGGCGGATTCAAGTTTGAAGTGCAATTTTGATTAACTGTTGGGTGGGTCAGAATGTGTGAGCATTTTGCCCCATCAACCGCCAAGTCGAAGTTGCCAATGAACTACACCCATCTGACCCAGAACGAACGATATCAAATTTA
>CAIZLW010000123.1 GCA_903933915.1 uncultured beta proteobacterium
GACCCGCTGAAACTGAAAAGCATGTCGGGCCGCTTCTCCTCGCCGGTGTATCCCGGCGAAACCATACGCACCGAAATGTGGGTGGACGGCAATGTGGTGGCGTTCCGCGCCACCGTACCGGCGCGCGGCGTCACCGTGTTGAATAACGGTCGCGCCGAGATTTCATAATTTTTATTTAAAAACAATTAGTTAACAACAAGTTCGACAGAGGACATCATGGCAGAACCCAAAATGATGGAAGGCAAAGTGGTCGTGGTCACCGGTGCGGGTCGCGGCATCGGTGCGGCGATCGCCAAACTGGCGGCGCAAAAAGGCGCGAAGGTCATCATCAATGACATCGGCGTAGGGCTCGACGGCGCTGGCGGCGACCAGACGCCCGCGCAGGAAATCGTCAACGAGATCAAAAAGGCCGGTGGCGAAGCAGCCGCCAGCTACGACAGCGTGTCGGATTTCACCAGTGCCGGAAAAATCATCCAGTGCGCGATGGACAACTTCGGCCGCGTCGACGCCGTGGTCAACAACGCCGGCATTTTGCGCGATGTCATTTTCCACAAGATGAGTGAAAGCGACTGGGACTCGGTGGTCAACGTGATGCTCAAGGGCGCCTTTAACACCGCGCGCCACGCCGCCGACCATTTCCGCAAACAGGAATCCGGCGCTTTCGTGCACATGACCTCCACCTCCGGCCTGATCGGCGGCATGGGCCAGGCCAACTACGGCGCGGCCAAACTGGGCATGGTGGCGCTGTCGAAAGCCATCGCCGTCGACATGTCGCGCTTCAACGTGCGCTCGAACTGCATCGCACCGGTGGCGTGGACGCGGATGACCGCATCCATCCCGGCGAAAGACCCGGCCACCGCCGCGCGCATCGAGCAGCGCAAGCAGGTCACTCCCGAGCACAACGCGCCGCTGGCGGTGTACCTGATCAGCGATGCCGCCAAGGGCGTCAACGCGCAGGTCTTTGCCACGCGCAAAAATGAAATCTTCCTGATGAGCCAGTCGCGCCCTCTGCGTAGCGTGCATCGCGCCGACGGCTGGACGCCGGAACGTTGCGCCGACCATATGTATCCGGCACTGAAAACCGGTTTCTACAACCCGGTGGAACGCACCGCCGACGTGTTCTCCTGGGATTCGATCTAAGGCGCGGGCGCGTTCCTTCCCGCAACCGCCTTGAACGACACACACCGCGGCAAAGACCTCCCCTGGCTTCTGTGGCTGTGCGCCAGCCGCGCCAGCTTCACCATCATCTTCACCGCCTATTCGGCGGTGATGCCGCTGATCACGCCGGAATGGGGGTTGAGCGCCAGCCAGGCCGGACTGATCCAGTCATCGTGGCATTTCGGTTATCTGTTTTCATTATTTACGATCGGCTTCCTCGCCGACCGTTACGGCGCACGGCGCGTGTTCCTCGCTTCCAGCATTGCCGCGAGCATCACCGCGATGATCTTCGCGCTGTTCGCCCATGATTTTTATTCCGCAGCCATTCTTTACGGATTGACCGGCCTATTCTCCGGCGGCTCGTACACGCCGGGGCTGACACTGATCTCGGAACGATTCCACTCTTCCAGCCGCGGCCGATCGATGGGTTTCTATCTCGCCGCCGCTTCCGCGGGTTATGCGATTTCGCTGATCATGACCGGCGCAGCAGCACCTTTCATCGGCTGGCGCGGTGCGCTGATCCTCAACGCCGCCGGTCCGGTGCTCGGCGCGCTGCTGGCGATCTACGCGCTGCGCCATACACCCAATGTGATTCATCCTGCGGCAGTGGATCAACCGGCAAATCCGATCCCCGTCGTGCTGAAGAACAAACCGGCAATGCTGGTCACCTGGGCTTATTCATTTCATTCCTGGGAACTGCTGGGCCTGAAGGCCTGGCTGCCGGCGTTTTTTGCCGCATCGGCCGCATTGTCCGGCAGCACGCTGCTGCAGGCCGCCAGTCTCGGCGCCGGGCTGACCGCCATCACCTATATCACCAGCATGGGCGGCAGCATCGCCGGCGGCTGGCTGTCCGATCGTTATGGGCGCACCGCCACCATCCTGATCATGTCGATCAGCAGCCTGTCGCTGTGTTTTGCGCTGGGCTGGATGGTGCAGTTGCCGCTATGGCTGCTGGTAATCATCGCTTCCATTCACAGCTTTCTCGCCATCGGCGACTCGTCGGTATATTCGACCGCGGTCACCGAACTGGTGCCGCCGCGTTATCTCGGCGCGGCTTATTCCGTACGTTCGGTAATTGGATTCAGCGCTGGTGCCTTCTCACCCTGGGTGTTCGGTCTGGTGCTTGATGCCACCCGCGCAGCCCATCCTGATGCCGAAGTGCTGGCATGGGGCCTCGCCTGGTGTTCACTGGGCGCCGCTGCACTGTTCGGTCCTCTGGCGACATGGCGCCTGCGCCGGATGCCGGAAAGCCGGCAGCTGGCCAATGGCAAACGCTGAAGCCATGCCCTGCTAAACTCCGGCCTCCACGCCGATATCCGCGAGAAATTCATGAAAATCACCAAACTCGAAATTCACATCCTGCGCGCGCCGGACGAAGGCCTGCGCCCGTACTGGGTCAGCAACTTCATCGTGCCCAAGGCCAATGAAATCCTGGTGCGCATGTTTACCGACGAAGGCCTCGAAGGCGTTGGCATCGCCACCAGCTATACGCCGATCGAAGCGGCGATCAAGGCGTTCAAGACCGGGATCGCCGACTACATCATCGGCGAAGATCCGCTGGCACCGGAAAAACTGCATGACAGAATTTTCTGGCTGACCGCGCAGCGCGTCGCCTCTGAACGCGGCTGGACCCGCGAAGCCATAGTGCGCATCGCTGCCGCCATCGACATCGCCGCCTGGGACATCGTCGGCAAGGCTGCCGGGCTGCCGCTGTACCGGCTGTTCGGCGGCTTTCGCAGCGAAATCCCCTGCTACGTCACCTGCGCCTATTACCGCGACGGCAAGGACATGGCCGAACTGAAGGACGAAATACAGATGCTCAAGGCGCAGGGCCACCAGGGCTTCAAGGCCAAGGTCGGCGGCGTCTCGCTGCAGGAAGACATGAAACGTCTGGAACTGATCCGCGACATCATCGGCCCTGAGAAGGACATGATGGTCGACGTCAATCGCGCCTGGGATCTGCCCACCGCGATCACCGCCGCGCGCGAACTGCTGCCACTGAATCCGCGCTGGCTGGAAGAACCGGTGCGCTGGGCCGACGACCACCGCGAACTGATCAAACTGGCGCAGCAGACCAACATCCCCTTATCCGCCGGCGAAAGCGAATTGACCGCCTTCGGCTGTCGCGACCTGGTCGAAGACGGCGCCATCCAGATTCTGCAGTTCGACTGCACGATGATGGGCGGTTTCACCACCGGGCGAAAACTGGCTGCGCTGTGCGAACTGAACCAGGTGCAGGTCGCTCCGCATCACGACTGCTTCATCCACGCCCACATCGTCGCCGGCAGCCCGGCGGGTTGCATTGTCGAATCCTTCACCGATCCGGAACGCGATCCGCTGCAGGCCGAACTGTTCGAAGATCCGCCGAAAATCACCAACGGCATGATGAAACTGAAAGAGCAGCCGGGATTGGGCCTGACGCTGTCACCGGCCGCGCTGAAAAAGTTCGGCGAACAGATTCTTTAAATCATTCAAGCCTTTTTATCCGGAGATTCCATGCACGTACCAGACGCCCTGATGGTCAAGCTGCTCAAGTCCTGGCACTTTCTCTACAAACGCGG
This sequence comes from uncultured beta proteobacterium, assembly GCA_903933915.1. Classification (GTDB taxonomy): domain Bacteria; phylum Pseudomonadota; class Gammaproteobacteria; order Burkholderiales; family SG8-41. The sequence continues at coordinate 3,720 of CAIZLW010000123.1, forward strand.
CTTCATTGAAGGCTTCGGCCACATCAGCGCGCGCCTGCCCGACGATCCGGAACTGTTCCTGCTGGCACGCCACTCGCTGGGCCCGCGTGCCAATCCCGAGGATTTCCTCATTGTCGACATGAAGGGCCGCATCGTCTCCGGCAAAGGCGCCATCCCGGGCGAATACCCGATCCACCTCGAAATCCTGCGTGCCCGCCCGGATATCAACAGCATTTTCCATTACCACGGCCTGCATTCCACCGCGTTCAGCACCAGCGAACACCAGCTGCGCGCGATTCACTTAATGGGTACCTTGTTCCATGACGGCATCCCCACCTATGAAGACCCGCGACTGGTCAGCAATCCCGACCGCGGCGTGGCGCTGGCCAAGGCGCTGGGCAGCCACCGTGCCGTGCTGTTGCGCGCGCATGGCGCAGCCATCACCGGCGCGGATGTGGAGGAATGCGTCGGCGGCACCTTCCTGTTCGAGGAAAACGCACGACGTGCACATGCCGCCGCAAGCATGGGCAAGCCGATCTGGATTGAGGAAAAACTCGCGGCCGACGCCGGCGGCGAGCTGCTGAAAAGCCGTGGCCCCTTCAAACGGGTTTGGGCGCTGGTCGAAAGCGACCA
>CAIZLW010000124.1 GCA_903933915.1 uncultured beta proteobacterium
CAGGTCAGCGCACTGCAACCCAGGCTCGATCTGGCACGATTGCGGGTCCGGCAGAACAAGGAACTGGTGGCAAGCGGTGCTGGTGACCGCTTCGCACTGGAGCAGGCCGAAGCCAACGCCATTGAACTCGATGGCCAGATCGCAACGGCAAAAGCCAACGAAGCCCAAGTCGCACAAAAACTCTCGGGCCAGGTGAACGGCGAGCAGGCTTCGGTCGCTGCCGCACGCGCGCAGCTTGCCACGGCGAAAGCCCAGGTCGATGCGAGCCGTGCAGACCTCGCCAACGCGCAGTGGAACCTTGATCAGACCTCGGTTTATGCACCGGCAAACGGTTATGCGATCAATGTGCAGTTACGTCCGGGCTCCTTCGTGACCGCGTTCCCGGTCGCACCCGCAATGAGCTTTGTCGAGGAAACTTACCAGGTCATCGGCTTGTATCAGCAAAATGAACTGACGATGGTGGAACCCGGCAACGAGGCCGAAATCATACTCAACATGTACCCCGGCCGCGTCATCAAGGCAAAAGTCGATTCGATTGTCTGGGCACAGGGGCAGGGACAAGTGGCACAGTCCGGCACTCTCCCGCAGACCGGCGCATTCCCGCAGGCACCGGGGCGTTTCCCGGTGAAGCTTGAAGTGGATGAGAAGGACCGTGAACTGTTTCTCGCCGCCGGCGCGGTCGGAGACGGCGCCATTTATACCGACCACGTCGCAGCGATACACATCGTTCGCAAGGTTATCCTGCGCGTGGGCTCGATCACCAACTACCTCGTCCTGAAGCTGCATTGATGCGTGACGTTCTCTTTGTCCGCAAAATATGCGCGGTCACCGTTGCGGCGGCGCTCGCCGGTTGCGTACTGACGCCGCCACCAGCGGCCGGGGATCTGCAGAAACAAGCATTGGCCAACACCACGGTGCCCGGCTCATGGAAATCCGGCGGTTCGGCGGCCGCCGTGACCGAACGCTGGCTGGCAACGTTCAACGACCCCGCTTTGTCGGCGTTGGTCGATGAAGCACTGCAATACAACGCAGACTTGCAGACGGCAGCAGCCCGCGTCGAGCGCGCGGCCGGATTCCTGAAAGTCGCTAGTGCGTCTCTGCAGCCTTCCGTAACGGCCATCGGCATCGCCGGCAGCAAATCGGGGGGCGGCGGCGGACTGGAAGGTGTGTTCCTGAATGCCTCACTGGAACTTGATGTGTGGGGGCGTGTGCGCTACGGCCAGTCCGCCGCAGAAGAGGATGCAGCCGCATTCGCTGCGGACTACGCCTATGCCCGCCAGTCGCTCGCGGCAATGGTTGCAAAGAGCTGGTTCGTCGCCATTGAGGCCGGATTGCAGCGTTCGATCAACCAGGAAATGCTGCGCAGCGCGGGATCCCTGCTGAATCTTGCGCAGGAGCGCATGCGCATCGGCAACGGCAATGAGCAGGCTGTTGCCGATGCGCGGGCTACCCTCGCCAACTACCACGATGCCATGCGGCAAATTGAACTGTCGCGTGAGCAGGCCTTGCGCGCACTGGAGTCCCTGCTCGGCCGCTATCCGGCGGCGGAAATCAAGGTCGCGGAGCGTTTTTCACCGATGCCGGGGTCCGTGCCGGCTGGCATGCCATCACAGTTGCTGGAGCGCCGGCCGGACGTCGTTGCGGCAGAACGCCGCGTCGCCGCCGCCTTTAACCGGGTGGGCGAAGCACGCGCGGCGCAACTGCCGCGCATCAGCCTCACGGCCGGGGGCAGCGACGTGTCCAGCGACTTGATTGTATTGAAGAATATCGACAATCCGGTGTGGAGTCTGGGCGCCAACCTGATCGCGCCGCTGTATCAGGGCGGCGCACTGCGGGCGCAGGTTGAAATTCGCTCCGCCGAACAGAAACAGGCCGTTGCCCAATACGCCAGCGCGGGGCTGCGTGCCTTCGGCGACGTAGAGAGCGCGCTTGCCGCCGAACGGACATTGCGCGAGCGGGCAGTGATCCTCGATGCCGCCGCCCGCGACAATGAACGCGCGCTGGAACTGTCTCAAACCCAGTATCGCGTTGGCAATGCCGACCTTCGTGCCGTTGAACAACGCCGGCTTGCGCTGTATGCGGCGCGCACCTCGTGGCTGCGTGTGCAAAGCGAGCAACTTGCCCAGCGTGTCAACCTGCATCTTGCGCTGGGCGGCGGCTTCGAATAATCGTGAAAGTAAATCCGGGGGCATTAATCATGGCTGAGGAACCCAGTTACCGCACCGAGCGATGGACGAAACATTTCGAAGAAATCGACAAGGAAATCGCGAAATACGCATCGCTGTGCAAGGTCCGATTGCTTGACCCCGGCATCATCCAGCGGGTGTTGAATGACGACGCAACCGTCTGCGGCGCGGCGAACCCGGCCCTGTTCAAAAAACTGCGCAACCTGCTGATGATGCATTATTCGGTGCGCGAAAAAGCCGTGGTTGCGCTGGGGCCGCAGGAAACGCTGCGACTGGTTGATGAAATCGTGACGCGCCTGCGCGAAAGGTTCGGCGATACGCTGGGTACGCCGGGAACATAGCAGCGCTATGATTCCCCACTGTTGTGGCGGTTGGCGGTTCGTCACGCGCTGTCGCTTGGATTAGCCGCAAACAGGCTGTTTTGCCTGCAGCATTCCACGGTTTTGGCCGTCCCCCAGGGCAACGGTGCGCCGCCGCATTTCAGACAATTTCCCGGCTTAAAATGCATCGCAAAAATCTTCAACTTACGGCATTACTCAACGATGTTTGACATGAGTCAAGGCGATTGACTATAGTTCAGACTAACATTGTTGCAATGCAGCATTACGCGGGCGCCATGTCAAACCCTGCTTTAAATTTCACCCGCACTGATACCAGGCTCATCAAGCAGCGCATTGAATACCCGAAGCGCGGACACGCGCGGCCCAAGACGGGCAGCGCCGCTTAAAAAACAAGGGGCAGCACCATGGTCAACAATCACAAAAAATACCAGTGGCTGATCAAACGCTGCAAGGCATTGCCGCCGACACCAACTGCGGTGGCGCACCCATGCGATGTGAGTTCCTTACAGGGCGCGGTTGATGCCGCAAAGGCCGGATTGATCGCCCCAATACTCGTTGGACCGGTCGCGCGCATCAAGGAAATCGCATCAAAAGCCGGCATCAACATCTCCGGCTATCCGATTATCAACGCCGAATTCAGTCAGGAATCGGCCGACAAGGCGGTGGCAGAAATCCGCGCCGGGCGCGCAGAAGCGCTGATGAAAGGCAGTCTGCACACTGACGAATTGATGAACGCGGTACTCAGGCGCGACACCGGCCTGCGTACTGCACGGCGCATCAGCCACTGCTTCATCATGGATGTACCGGGGCATGCCGACCCGCTCATTATTACCGATGCCGCCGTGAATATTGCGCCCACGCTCGGGGAAAAAGTCGATATCGTGCAAAACGCCATCGACCTCGCGCACGATCTGGGTTTGACGGATGTGCGGGTGGCAATCCTGTCGGCAATAGAAACGGTCAATCCCGACGTACCTTCCACAATCGAAGCAGCGGCGCTGTGCAAAATGGCCGATCGCAAACAGATCACCGGCGCGCTGCTTGACGGGCCGCTTGCGCTCGACAATGCGATCAGTCCCGAAGCCGCAAAAATCAAGAACATCGAATCCCCAGTTGCGGGACATGCCAATGTGCTGGTAGTGCCGGACCTTGAGGCCGGCAATATGCTCGCCAAGAGCCTGACCTTTCTCGCCCGCGCGGATGCTGCCGGCATCGTGCTGGGCGCTCGCGTGCCGATCATCCTGACGAGTCGCGCCGATTCGCTGATTGCGCGGCTGGCTTCGTGCGCGGTGGCAGCACTGGTCGCCAACGCACGGCGGACCAGCGGCAACAAGGCGCTCAGGTGACGCCATGGCAGACGCCATCCTTGCACTCAACGCCGGATCGTCGAGCATCAAGTTCTCGCTGTTCGCCGATCACGTCGCCGAACCCGAACTGATACTGCGCGGCCTTGAGGTTCGCACCGAACGCGTGGTCGTGGCGCACCTCGGCAACGGCGCCAGCATGTGCGCAATCAAATCAGGCAAGAGCGGGCGCGGTTTTTTCGACTACAGCAAGGCTTGAGTACGGAAATGGTATGCGTCACGGTGGAGCGCCCCTTGGCCTTGTTGGCGACTTACACGGGGCAACAGGCGGTTCCGTTGCGCTCAAAAGATTGCGGGGGCTTGAACTCGCCGCTGGCCGTCAATTTCAGCTTGGGCCACGTACGGGTTTAACCATCCGCCCCCTTGTCGAGAACGTTGTTCAGCGGCTCGCTGAAGATCTTGTGGCCCGCATCGGTAAAATGCGTGAACAAAGTGTCATGGCACTGCCCTTGTTGAAGGTGCGATATTCCCTTCGGCTGTACTCAAACCTTCCACTCTCTTGTCCTGTACCCAGGCATCAATCAGCGTGTACGCCACCGCCAGCACCACGGGTCCGACGAAAATGCCGACCAGCCCGAAGGACAGCAAACCGCCGATGACGCCGGCAAAAATCAGCAGCAGCGGCAAATCGGCGCCCTGCCTGATGAGGAATGGTCGAATCACATTGTCGATGGTGCCAACGAACATCGTCCACACCAGCAGGAAGATGGCCAGGCCGGTGCTGTCGCTCCAGTAGAGCCAGCCTGCCGCCGGAAGCAGCACCAGGAACGGGCCAATCTGGGCGATGCACAGCATGAACATGATGGCTGTCAGCACGGCAGCGAAGGGCACACCGGCGATCACCAGACCGATACCACCGAGGATGGACTGCGCGAGTGCGGTCACCACCACACCCAGGGCAACACCGCGTATCGCCTGTCCGGCCAGGATCACCGATTGCTCGCCGCGTTCGGTCGCCAGGCGTTTGCCGAAGCGGATGAACCAGTTGGCCCAGGCCTCGCCTCCGGCATACAGTATTGCGGCAAGAATCAGCGTGAGCATGAATTGTGCGGATACCACGCCAAAGCTGCCCACCTCTGACAGAAACCAGCGGGTAACAGCACCAGCATAGGGCTCAGCCTTTGCAGCAATGTCGCGCGCGCTTTCGGCAGCAACCTTGTTCCATAAAACCTCCGCGTGGTCACCAAACAGCGGCAGGGTCTGCAGCCAGTCCGGTGGTGGCGGCAAATGATAGGTAGTCAGCTTTTTTCCAAAACCAATGATTTCGTCAGCATGCTCGACGATGGTGGCTATCGCCAAAGTCAGCGGCACCACGAACACCAGCAGCAAGGCCAGCATCATCGCGGTCACCGCAAGGGCGCGACTGTTCCAGAGACGCGCTTCAACTCGGCGCAACAAAGGCCAGGTGGCAACAACGATCATCGTTGCCCAGATCAGCGGCGCCAGAAAAGGCCGGATGATCCAGAACGAGGCAAAAATCAGACCGCCGATGAACAATACAGCCAAGGTGGTGCGCGTGAGCTCATTGCGCGATGCGTTCATGGGCCTCTCCGGGGGATGGTTGATGGCACTGCCAAGCTGAATTCATGAGCGAGTCTAACCCGGGCGGCAACTTGGCGGGAGAGGCCGATGTGTCAACAGAAAAACCCCGGCAACGCTTCGGTGCGGCCGATTTTATCTGGCGCAAACCCCGCACCGAAAGGGTTATTCGCGGTTTGCAAAGTCCTATGTTCATGGGTACGCTCACCGCCATGGCGCCACCGTTGCAGAAGATATTGAAGAATCCGGAACCACTGAATCTGGCCGCCCCAAAGTCCGCCATCTGTTGCGGTCACCGTTCATTCGCCACCGCTTGCCTCTCTGCCTGGACATAACACAACGATGACACGAATGATCGCGTTCACCGGCTTGGTACTACTGGGAATACTCGCGGCGGCCTCGGGCATCTGGGCTGCGCTATTGCTGCTTTATGCCGGGCCGCAGAACAGCGGATTGAATACGGCTTTGGCCGTGGCTGCTGCCGTGATGTCATTGCTGACACTGGCATCGCTGTTTATCCGTCGCTGGCGCTGGCGCATGCTCACCGCGCATTTCGCCATGTTCGGCCTGTTGCTGGCATGGTGGGCAACCCTCGCGCCGTCGAACGACCGCGAATGGCAACCCGATTTGGCCAGGCTGGCTCACGCCACCATCGACGGCGACAGGGTGACCGTACACAACATCCGCAACGTCGACTATCGCAGCGAGTTCGACTACACCCTCGCCTGGTACGACAAAAGTTTTGATCTGCGCAAACTCGAGGGCGTCGATCTGGTGGCCGTCTACTGGATGGGACCGGCGATCGCACATATCTTTGTCAGTTTTGCTTTTACCGGTGGTGACCATCTGGCAATCTCCATCGAGGCAAGGAAAGAAAAAGGTGAGGGCTATTCAACCCTCAAGGGCTTCTTTCGCCAATACGAGCTCTATTACGTGGTGGCCGACGAGCGCGATGTCATCCGCCTGCGTACCAACTATCGGCAAGACCCGCCCGAGGATGTGTATGTTTACCGGATGCGAGGTTCGGTTGATAACGGTCGCAGGCTGTTTACAGCATATATAAATAAAATCAATGACTTAAATAGATCCCCCGAGTTCTACAACACGCTGACCACCAACTGCACCACCAATATCTGGGTCCACTCGAAGGTCAATCCGGAACATCCGCCATTCAGCTGGAAAATCCTCGCCAGCGGCTATGTGCCACAGTATCTCCACGAGACAGGCAAACTCGATACACGGTTACCTTTTGCAGAATTGCAGCGTAGCGCCTACGTCAATCCCCAGGCAAAAAGCGCTGATGGCGCGCCCGATTTTTCGCAGCGAATACGAACCCCATCCGGCAGCACAAAACCATAGCCCGTTATAAAACCGGCAGGCACAGGAAGCACACAATGAACATTCAATCTCGTCTCTGCAACATCGTGGTCGCCGGTGGCCTGGCGTTCGCCGCCCTGCTCGTCGCCCCGGGTCTGCAGGCACAGACCAAGGAATCGCCTGCCGCGGCAGGCACGTCCAAGCGGCCGAAAATCTGCCTGGTGCTTTCCGGCGGCGGCGCGCGCGGCGCGGCCCATGTCGGGGTCATCAAGGTGCTGGAAGAACTGCGGGTGCCGATCCACTGCATTACCGGCACCAGCATGGGCGCTCTGGTCGGTGCCGGATACGCCACGGGTACCTCGGTGCCGGAAATGCTGGACATCCTCAAGGAAATCACCAGCGAACTGCTGTTCAAGGAAAATCCGCCGCGCGAAGAAATGCCGGTCCGTCGCAAGCAGGACGACTATCGACTGTTTTTCGGCCCCGAAATCGGCATCACCAGTAACGGACTGGGGCTGCCCAAAGGTGTAGTTACCGGCGTCCAACTGGAAACCGTGCTGCGCCGGCTCGCCAAAGCCAAGGGTTATTACCAGTTCGACAAACTGCCGATCCCTTTTCGCGCCGTCGCCACTGATCTGGTCACGGGCAAAGCCGTGGTATTCCGCGACGGCGAACTCGCCAATGTGATGCGTGCCAGCATGTCGGTGCCTGGCGCGGTGGCGCCGGCAGAATTCGGCGGCATGATGCTGGTCGATGGCATGCTGACCAACAACCTGCCGGTGGAGGCCGCACGGGCCATGGGCGCCGACATCATCATTGCGGTCAATGTCGGCACCCCGCTGCTCAAACGCGAAGCACTGACCTCAATACTCGGCGTCACCGGGCAGATGCTCAGCATCCTGACCGAGCAGAACGTACAGGTCTCACTGGCATCACTGAAACCCACCGATATCCTGATTTCTCCGGAACTGGGTGATTTTTCAACCAGTGACTTCGATCACCTGACCAAGATTTCGCCAACCGGAGAAGCTGCGGCCCGCAAGCTGACCGATCGTCTGGCGCAACTCGCCGTATCCGAAAAAGAATACGCCGAACTGCGCCGGCGCCAGCAGGTTGCTGTCGTCCCCGACCTGCATCCCGTGGATGAAATCCGCTTTGACAATCTGAGCAGGGTGAATCCGCTCACTGCCCAAGCGGTCATGGACACCCAGCCACGTCAACCCATCGACCAGCAGGTGCTGGACCGTGACATGCGCCGGCTTTACGGCACCGGGGACTTCGAACATGTGAATTACCGCTTTCTCGAAGAACCGGGAAGACGGGTGCTGGCGGTGGATGCGATCGAAAAGACCTGGGGACCCGACTATTTGCGTTTTGGACTGGGACTATCCAGCGACTTCAGTGGCGATGCCTACTTCAATCTGCTCGCCAGCTACCGCAAGACCTGGCTCAATTCGCTGGGTGCCGAGTGGCGCACCGACCTGCAGGTTGGCCGCACATCCAGACTGGCAACGGAGTTTTACCAACCGCTCGACGCAGAAGATGTTTTTTTCGTCGCCCCCAATGCAGCGCTGGAACGCCGATCGACCACCATCTACAACGGCGAGAACCGGCTGGCGCGATACGACTTCTTATCGGCAATCGCTGGCGTTGACGTCGGATTGAATTTCCGCAGATACGGGCAGATCCGGCTGGGCGTTCAGACCGGCAAACTGGAGCCTTCCATCGACACGGGCCCCCAGTCGCTGGCGCCTCCTGACAATAATATCGGTGTCGGCCGCTATCGGATGCGCCTGTTTGTCGACAGGCTCGACAGCGCGAAGTTCCCGCGCTCGGGATGGAGCGGCGGCATGAACATTTATGAATCCACTTCAGCGCTCGGCGCGACAGACAATTACACCAAATGGGACGCCGACGGCTTAGTTGCCTACTCCGTGGGCAACCACACTTTCAACTTCGCGGCCAAAGCCGGTGGTGCGCTGGGTGACAACCGTCTGCCGTACTACGACCGCTTCCAATGGGGCGGCTTCATGCAGTTGTCCGGCTTCAAGACAGGTCAGCTATACGGGGAAACCCTCAGTTACGGACGCGCCATGTATTACCACCGCATCATGCAAGGCACGATTCTCGAAGGTGCTTACGGCGGTTTTTCGCTGGAGGCCGGCCAGGTCGGTGTGCCGCTGATGCCAGACAGCCCAGGCGGACTGCTCACCGCAGGCAGCATCTTTATCGCTGCCGACAGCCCGCTGGGGCCAGCTTACCTGGGTTATGGTCGAGCCACCGGCGGTATGAGCACCTTCTATTTCTATCTGGGCAAACAGTTCTAGTTCCGCCGCCCCGCAGCCGCAAAAACAAAAAGGGCTGCCTTCTGGCAGCCCTTTTTTCATCCATGCCACTCAAGGATCAGTTCTCGTTGTCGAGGAAGCTGCGCAGCCGTTCGGAACGCGACGGATGACGCAGCTTGCGCAGCGCCTTGGCCTCGATCTGGCGGATGCGTTCGCGCGTAACGTCGAACTGCTTGCCGACTTCTTCCAGCGTGTGATCGGTGTTCATCTCGATGCCGAAACGCATGCGCAGCACCTTGGCTTCGCGCGGTGTCAAGGTATCCAGCACGTCGCCGGTGACATCGCGCAGGCTGCCGTAGATCGCGGCATCACTGGGCGCCATCGTCGACTGGTCCTCGATGAAATCGCCGAGGTGCGAATCATCGTCGTCGCCGATCGGCGTCTCCATTGAAATCGGCTCCTTGGAGATTTTCAGGATCTTGCGGATCTTCTCCTCGGGCATGTCCATTTTCTCGGCCAGCGTCGCCGGATCCGGCTCGGAGCCGGTTTCCTGGAGGATCTGCCGCGAGATGCGGTTCATCTTGTTGATGGTCTCGATCATGTGCACGGGAATGCGGATGGTGCGCGCCTGGTCGGCGATCGAGCGCGTGATCGCCTGACGGATCCACCAAGTGGCGTAGGTCGAGAACTTGTAGCCGCGGCGATATTCGAACTTGTCCACCGCCTTCATCAGGCCGATGTTGCCTTCCTGGATCAAGTCGAGGAACTGCAGGCCGCGGTTGGTGTACTTTTTGGCGATCGAGATCACCAGGCGCAGGTTGGCCTCGGTCATTTCGCGCTTGGCGCGACGCGCTCGCGCTTCGCCCGTGGTCATCTGGCGGTTGATTTCTTTCAATTCCTTGATCGGAATCCCGACCCGGCCCTGAAGATCGAGCAGTTTCTGCTGCTGCTCGACCACCGCCGGCTCAAAACGCGACAGCGCCTCGCTCCACGGCTCGCCCGACTCGACTTCGCCGCGAATCCAGCGCGCGCTGGTTTCCTTGCCCGGGAATTCCTTGATGAAATGCTGGCGCGGCATGCGCGCCTTGTCGATGCACAGCGCCATGATGGTGCGTTCGTTGGTGCGCACTTCCTCAACCAGCCTGCGCACGCCGTCGCACAACGCCTCGATCTGTTTCGCCGAAAAGCGGATTTTCATCAGCTCTTCGGAAATCGCCTCACGCGCCTGGATGTACGGGCGGCCGCGCGAGCCGTGTTTCTGCAGCGCGCGCATCATCTTTTGATAGTTGCTGCGGATGTCGGCAAAATGCTTGAGCGAAGCCTCTTTCAGGCGCGCAAGGTCTGCAGCTGCCTGGGCAGCGCTGGCAGCGCCGTCGTCGTCCTCGTCCTCAGCAGCCTCGACCTCTTCCGCTTCTTCTTCCTCATCTTCGGCGACATCTTCAACGATCGCCGCCTTCATCTCGAGGTCGGCCAGCCCGTCGACCATCTCTTCGACGCGAATTTCGTCTTTTTCGATTTTTTCGGCCAGCGCGAGAATCTCGGCGATGGTCGTCGGGCAGGCGGAAATCGCCAGAATCATGTGGCGCAGACCGTCTTCAATGCGTTTGGCGATCTCGATCTCGCCTTCGCGGGTCAGCAACTCGACCGAGCCCATCTCGCGCATATACATGCGCACCGGGTCGGTGGTACGGCCGAACTCGGAATCCACCGTTGTCAGCGCGGCTTCGGCTTCCTCTACCGCGTCTTCATCGGCCACTGCAGGCGTCGTTTCGGACATCAGCAGGGTTTCGGCATCCGGCGCCTCGTCGTACACCTGGATACCCATATCGCTGATCATGCCGATGATGTTCTCGACCGCCTCGGCGTCGAGCATGTCATCGGGCAGGTGATCGTTGATCTCGGCGTAGGTCAGATAACCGCGCTCCTTGCCGAGGACGATCAGGTTTTTCAGGCGCAGGCGGCGGGCTTCGGCATCAGCCGGCGACAGTTCGCGGCGTTCGAATTCCTTGACCAGCGCGCGTTCGCGCGCGGTCAGCCCGCGCGCAGGCTTTTGCTTGCCGGCCGGCTGTTTGGCCGCGGCGGCGGCAGCGGCAGCAGCCGGTGCCGGCGCTGCTTTTTCCTGGCCCTGGGCTGCGGCTTTGACTTTAGCCAATGCCTGCTTGGCAACTTCCTTGAAATTCGCGAGCCGCTGTTCCTGTCGCAATGTAGCCTTTGATTTGGGTGCTGTTTTAGGTGCTGTTTTGGGCGCGGCCTTGGCCTTGCCTTTGACTTTGGTTTTTGCAAGCGCCTTAGGGGCCGGGCGTTTTGCAACAGCCCGTGCGGGAGCCTTGGCTTTGACAGCCTTGGTTTTCGTCGCCGGACGGGATTTGGCTTTTGCGGATTTCACCGGCGCGGGTTTAACGCGAGACGAGCTTTTCGCTTTAGCGGGCTTCGCTTTCGCGTTTTTTGCCTTGGATTTCGCTGCTTTGGATGGCTTGGCCATGAGGGTAGGCTCCGCGGGGCAAGGTTCGGTGAAAAACCGTAAATTATACCTTAAAAGCGCCCCAAATTCACTTGCTGGGGGCGGCACTAACTGCTTGTTGCAAAAGGCGATATTGCGTCTGATCTTCAGCACTCAAACCCTGTCGACGCGATTTCTCCAATAAGGAGGTGATTCTGGCCCTGCGAATCCGGTCCAGCGCCTGCCGCCAGGCGCCGGAAAACTCTGCTTCCAGCTCCGTCGGTTCGAGGGAGCGCTCCTGCCAGCGCAAAGCCCCGGCTTCGGCATTTCGTACTGCTGCCTCATGCGGTGTATCGCGAAACGCTTCACCCAGATTGATCCGCGCATCGCCAACGTTGACGGTATCAACCACCGCCAGCAGCACCTGCAAGTCCGCCTGATCCAGCCCCGGCGCATCACTGCCCATCTGCAGATCTTCGTGGCCGATCAGCGCGGCAAAGCGCGGCTCGGCAACCACCAGTTCCAGCACGGTACGCAAAATCGATTGCGTCACCGGCACCTGCCGGCGAGCCGGCGCCGGCGCCTGACCGGACTGGCTTTTGATCTCAAACTCGTTGTCCAGTTCCTGCTGCAGCACTCCGGCAACCAGCGCGAGTTCCTTGCGGATCATCAGTGACAGCATCGGTGCCGCGATCTGTTTCACCAGCGGCTTGGCCTGCTGCAGCAGCTTGGCCCTTCCTTCTGGAGCATTGATATCCGCATGCGAGCGCAATTCGTCGATCAGGAAACGCGACAGCGGATCGGCCTTGACCAGCAGTTCCTCGAACGCCGCCTTGCCGTTCTTGCGCACATAGGTATCGGGATCCTCACCATCGGGCAGGAACAGGAACCGTACCTGCTTGCCGTCAGCGAGCTGGGCCAGGCTGTTTTCCAGCGCGCGCCACGCCGCGCGACGCCCTGCCGCATCGCCGTCAAAACAGAACACCACTTCGTCGGACTGGCGCAGCAATTTCTGCACGTGAATGGGCGTGGTCGCCGTGCCCAGCGTTGCCACCGCATACTCAATGCCCGCCTGTGCCAGTGCAACAACGTCCATATAACCTTCGACCACGATCACGCAACCGGCGTCGCGTATCGCGCGCCGGGCATGGAACAGACCATAGAGCTCGCGCCCCTTTTCGAACACCGCGGTCTCGGGGGAATTCAAGTATTTGGGCTCGCCATCGCCGAGCACGCGTCCACCGAAGCCGATGATATTGCCCTTCACATCGACGATCGGGAACATGATGCGATCACGGAACACGTCGTAGCGCCGGCCCTCGTCATTCTGCTTGACCAGCCCTGCGGCAGTGAGCGCCTTGTCGGCGTAATCAGGGAACACCTGCTCCAGCCCCTGCCACGCATCCGGGGCGTAACCGATGCCGAATTTCTTTGCGATGTCGCCGGAAAGCCCTCGGCGTTTCAGGTATTCAATCGCCTGCGGCGCGTCCTTCAGCTGGTTGCGATAAAACTGCGCCGCCTTCAGCAACGCGCCGTAAAGATCAGGGCCGTCTTCGGCGCGGTGTTGATCAAACTCGGAACGCGGCGCTTCCGGCACCTGCATGCCGACGCCCTGCGCAAGATCCTTCACCGCGTCGACAAAACCCATGCCGCTGTATTCCATCAGGAAGCCGATGGCCGTGCCATGCGCGCCGCAGCCGAAGCAGTGATAAAACTGCTTGGTCGGGCTGACGGTGAACGATGGCGACTTTTCGGTGTGGAAAGGACAGCAGGCGGAATAGTTCGCACCGGCACGTTTGAGTTTCACGTACCGGTCGACCACTTCGACGATGTCGACCCGGCCCAGCAGATCCTGAATGAACGATTGCGGAATCATGCGCTGCGGTTGACCCCACTCCTCGACGGGCGGCGATGTGACGGCCCGGACTTGATTGCTGAATTATAGGGGCGTCACAACGATACTGGCGCCAGCCTGCTTCACCCATCCCGGCTCAACCGGGAAGATCATTCAATACAAGGAATTACGACTGCGTCAGCTGCGCCTTGACGGCGGCCGATACCTTGCCCATGTCGGCGCGACCCGCCAACTTCGGCTTCAGCACCGCCATCACCTTGCCCATGTCGGCCGGGCCTGCGGCGCCGGTTTCAGTGACCGCCGCAGCGATCGCCGCTGCGAGTTCATCCTCAGCCATCGCCTGCGGCATGTAAGTCTGCAGCAGCGTCAGTTCCTGCATTTCCTTGTCAGCCAGATCCTGACGACCACCCTGCTCGAACTGGCTGATCGAATCGCGCCGTTGCTTGATCATTTTTTCGATCACCGCCAGCACGTCGGCATCACTCAGCGTCTTGCGCTCGTCCACTTCGCGCTGTTTCAGCGCAGCGGTCAGCAGGCGAATGGTGTCGCGGCGCACGGTTTCGCCGCTGCGCATCGCAGTTTTGAGGTCATCGTTGATCTGTTCACGCAGGGACATGGCCAATCTCCGGAAACAGCCTGGGCGACACAAAAGACAAAAGGGTGCGAGGCTAGGCCCCTGCACCCTTCAGCAACGCTGACCGTACTGGATCAGTACATTTTCGGCGGCAGCAGCTGCGAGCGCAAACGCTTGTGCGTGCGCTTCACGGCGGCGGCAAGCTTGCGCTTGCGCTCGGCAGTCGGCTTCTCGTAGAACTCGCGGGCGCGCAGTTCAGTCAGCAGACCGGTCTTCTCTACAGTGCGCTTGAAACGGCGCAGGGCCACTTCAAACGGTTCATTTTCTTTGAGACGTACGGTGGTCATGAAACCTCAGGGGCTGGGTTCGGAAAAACGCGTATTATAACCAGCCCTGCTGCAGTTTTGAAAGGTACACGGGTACGGTGGCTGAAAAGCGCCGGAAATCATGATCGCAAACTGAATCCACCCGATTTTTGCCATTTTTATCCCGTTTCCGCCGTTTTCGCCCCATTACCCCCCCATTTTCATGCCTTCTGGCGCAATTTCCGGCTGATCCCGTGCTCGTACTCGGCATAGAAACCTCCTGCGACGAAACCGGCATCGCGTTATATGACACGACGCGCGGCCTGCTCGCGCATGCGCTGCATACCCAGATCGCCCTCCACGCCGATTATGGTGGCGTGGTACCGGAACTGGCGTCCCGCGATCACATCCGCCGGGTGCTGCCTCTGACCCGTCAGGTACTGGCGCAAGGCAATGCCAAACTGACTGAACTGGACGCCGTGGCCTATACCGCAGGCCCGGGACTGGCCGGCGCCTTGCTGGTCGGCGCCGGCATCGGCGCCAGCCTCGCCCATGCTTTGGGCAAACCGGCCATCGGCGTGCACCACCTGGAAGGCCATCTGCTGTCGCCACTGCTCGCGAGTCCCGCGCCGCCGTTTCCATTTGTGGCGCTGCTGGTCTCCGGCGGACACACCCAGTTGATGCGCGTGTGCGGCGTCGGCGACTACACATTGCTTGGCGAAACGGTGGATGACGCCGCCGGCGAAGCCTTCGACAAATCGGCAAAACTGCTCGGGTTGGGTTATCCCGGCGGCCCGGCCATCGCAGCACTGGCCGAGCGGGGACACGCCGGCCGTTACTCGCTGCCGCGGCCGATGCTGCGCAGTGACAACCTTGATTTCAGTTTCAGCGGCCTGAAGACCGCGGTGCTGACTGCGGTGCGTAACCATGCGCCGGATGAACAAGGCCGCGCCGATCTCGCCGCCGAGCTGCAGGCGGCCATCGCCGACGTGCTGGTCAGCAAATCGCTGGCGGCGCTGGAGCAGACCGCGCTGGAACGTCTGGTCGTCGCTGGCGGCGTCGGCGCCAACCGGCAATTGCGGGAACAGCTGACGGCTGCCGCGAAACGCCGCGGTTACACCGTGTATTACCCGCCGTTGGAATTCTGCACCGACAACGGCGCGATGATCGCGTTCGCCGGCGCGCTGCGCCTGCAGCAGGGCCTGCGCGAAACCGGTTCCGGATTTACCGTGCGACCGCGCTGGGATCTGGCCAGTCTCCCGGCCGTCTAAACCTCGGCCCTGGCGCCGAGCTTGCGCTCCTTGCCGTCGAGCAAATTGCGGATGTTGGCGCGGTGGCGCCAGATCAGCAGCGCCGCAATCAGCGCCACCGACCACACGAACGGGTGCGTGGGGCTGAACAGGATCAGCGCGAAAAAGGCGGCGAACAATGCCGACACCAGCGCAGCCAGTGACGAGTATCTGAAAAACACCGCGATGGTGATCCACGTCATCACCGTGCCCAGTGCGAGTATCCAGTTCAATCCGAGCAATGCCCCCAGCGCGGTCGCCACGCCCTTGCCGCCTTTGAATTTGTGAAACAGCGGAACCATGTGGCCGAGGATGACCGCCACTGCCGCCATCGCCATCGCCAGTTCATGACCATCGCCGTTCCATTGCTCCGCACAGAACACCGCAACCCAGCCTTTGGCGCTATCACCAAGCAAGGTCAGCACCGCGGCGGACTTGCGGCCGCTGCGCAACACATTGGTGGCGCCGGGATTGCCGGAACCGTATTCGCGCGGATCAGGCAGCCGGTAAGCGCGGCTGACGACCACGGCGAATGAAATCGAACCCAACAGATATGCAGCCAGCACTGTAATCAGTAAAGCCAAGGCAATTCTCTCTGGGATAAAATGGCGCCGGCCATTCTAGCGCAAGTCAACTGCACCCCACCGTACCCAGCCATGGACACCATATTCATCAGCGAGCTGCGCATCGAAACCCGCATCGGTATCTACGAGCGGGAAAAACAGGTGGCGCAGACCATCCAGCTTGATCTGGAAATCGGACTGCGCGGCGAACACGCCGCGCACAGCGATCGCATCGAAGACACCATCGACTACGCCGAGGTTGTCGCCGACATCCGCAAACTGTTCGCGGAGCAGCATTTTGCGCTGCTGGAACATGCGGCAGAATCCATTGCGCAACTCGTCATCCGCGACTTCAAGGCGCCGTGGCTGCGCATCACCATCGCCAAACTTGCGCCGCTGGCAGGCGTCAAAAGGCTGGGCGTCACCATCGAGCGCGGCAAAAAACAGTAAAGCAACGCGCTCAGCCGCGCGGATGATGCCTGGCATGCAACTGTTTCATGCGCTCCCGCGCCACATGCGTGTAGATCTGCGTCGTCGAAATATCCGAGTGCCCGAGCAGCAGCTGCACCACGCGCAGATCGGCGCCGTGATTGAGCAGATGGGTTGCAAAAGCATGACGCAGCGTATGCGGTGAAATCGGTTTGTGCAGACCGGCCTGCAATGCATAGCGCTTGATCAGGTGCCAGAACGACTGGCGGGTCATCCCGGTTGCACGCGCGGTCACGAACAATGCATCGCTGACCCGCTGCCCCAGCAACGCCGGCCGCGAGTCGCGCAGATAACGCTCCAGCCAGTTCAGCGCCTCCTCGCCCAGCGGCACCAGCCGTTCCTTGGAGCCTTTGCCGAGCACCCGAACCACGCCCATGTCGCGGCTGATCTGCGGCGTTTTCAGCGTCACCAGTTCCGAAACCCGCAGCCCACTGGCGTACAGCACCTCCAGCATCGCGCGATCGCGCAAACCCCGCGGCTCGTCCACCGGCGGTGCGGCGAGCAGGCTTTCGACATCCGCCTCGGTCAGGCTTTTCGGAAGCGGGCGCGGCAGCTTCGGCGCTTCGATACGTAACGTCGGATCAACCGTGATCAGGTTTTGCCGCACCGCGTGACGGTAAAACCGTTTCAGACTGGATAACAGCCGCGCGGCGGTCGAAGCACGCGCCTTCGCTCGGAACTTGTACGCCAGATAATCCTGGATCAGCGATTGTTCGGCGGCCAGCAGATCGCGGCCGTCGCGAGACTCCTGCCATACGGCAAACTGCCGCAGATCGCGGCGATAGCTGTCGAGTGTGTTGCGCGAAAGGCCATCTTCCAGCCACAACGCATCGCAGAACTCGTCAATGCGTTGAGTCGAGGAGGCCTTCATGTCGCAGCAGCCAGCGTTTGACGCTTAATGGAAAATCATCCTTGCCGCCCATGAAGCCGCCGAGCAGACCGCCCGCGGCCAGCACCCGGTGGCAGGGCACGAACAAGGGCACGGGATTGGTTCCGCAGGCGCCGCCGACAGCACGGGCAGCACTACCGATGCGTCGCGCCAGATCGCCGTAGGTAATTGTTTTTATTGGAAATAATTTCTCGATCTCACGCCACACGCGGCGCTGGAAGGCGGTGCCTTCCAGTCGATAAGGCAATTGGAAGACATGCTCCGGATCATCCAGATAACGTTCGATCTCGCGGCAGGCCCGCTCCGCTGCACGGTCATGCGGCACCTTGGCCGCGGTTTGCCGCGGCAGATAACGCACACCGGTGACGACTGCGCCGTCGGTCACGATAGCGAGCACCGCGAACGGCGTGGCATAACGCGTCTCCGGCGGCGCGGCATTCACGCGGGCGCAGCTTGCCCGGGTCGCAGTTTCTGCAGCGCGATGACCACGGTCACCAGCGCCAGTCCCAGCAGATCGGAAAACGTAGTC
Organism: uncultured beta proteobacterium; assembly: GCA_903933915.1. Lineage (GTDB taxonomy): Bacteria > Pseudomonadota > Gammaproteobacteria > Burkholderiales > SG8-41. The sequence continues at coordinate 17,966 of CAIZLW010000124.1, forward strand.
GGGTAAACCAGCGCCAGCCCGGCGACGATCAGCATCCAGCGCTCGGGTGACGAGGTCTTGCGCAACAACCAACCCTGCAAGCCGCCGGCGAGCGCGACGATGCCGATGATGGCGGTCACCGAAATCACTGCCACCGCGCCCCAGTCCGCCTGCGCCAGGTTCTTGAACGACCCGCCCAGCAGCAACGCTACGCCGGAAGGGTCGAGCACGAACATGAACGGCACCAGGAACGCCGGCGCGGTGTATTTCCAGCACTGCAGCGTGGTGCGGTACGGTCCGCCGCCGGTGATGGCCGCAGCCGCAAACGGTGACAGCGCGGTCGGCGGCGACACCTCCGACAGCACGGCGTAATAAAAGATAAACATGTGCGCCGCGAAGTCCGGCACACCGAGTTTCATCAACGCCGGCGCGGCAATGACGGCACAGATGATGTACGACGCCGTCACCGGCACCGCAAGTCCGACGATCCATACGATCAGCGCGGTATACACCGCCGTCAGCAACAGCTTCATGTCATGCAGCAGCTTGGCGGTATCCGCGGCGCCCAGCAACGTCCACAGATTCACCAGCGTCTGCGCGCCGGAATCAGCGTAGTCGAGCACGATGGAACTGAACTTGAGCCCCAGCCCGGTCAGCGTCACCACGCCGACGATGATACCGGCGGAAGCGCAGGTCATTGCGACATTGAGCACGCCGACCGATCCGCCCTCCAGCGCCTTGATGAAACCGGATTCCCAGAAGCCTTTCAGCCACGGCATGCGCCCGCGAAACCAATCGTACGAAATGATTGCGCAATCCCGCTGAAGAAACGACAACAACGCCGTCACGACCGTAGCCCAGAACACCGACATCACCGGGGAATAGCCCATCATCATGAACACAACAATCGCAAGCAGCGATACAAAATGGAACCAGTATTTTTTGGCCAGTGCGCCGGCGCGGTGATGTTTTTCCAGCGCGACCACCTTCATATTGAACTTGCGCGCATCGATCTCGACCATCACAAAAATCGCGAGGTAGAACAGCACCGTCGGGATTGTCGCCATCAGGATCACGTCGAGATACGAAATTTTCAGGAATTCCGCGATCAGGAACGCCGCCGCACCGAGCACTGGCGGCGAAATAATCGCCCCCAGACCGCCAGCGGCGAGCAGGCCGCCAGCCGCCTCCTTGCCATAGCCCGATTTCGCCAGCAGCGGATAAGCGACTGCGCCCAGCGTCACCGTGGTCGCCACGCCCGAACCCGACGGCCCGCCGAGCAGAAATGAACCCATCACCACCGCGCGCCCGGCACTTGACGGCTTGCCGCCCATCGCCGAGAACGAAAAGTCGATGAAAAACTTGCCGGCGCCCGAATACTGCAGAAACGCGCCGTAGATCGTGAACAGGATGATCAGCGTCGATGACACATCGACCGCAACGCCGAAGATGCCTTCGAGCGTCATGTACAGCGAACCGGTCAGGCGCGCGATGTCGTAACCCTTGTGCGTCCACGGCTGCGGCAGATAGGGCCCGAACATCGCGTAAGCGAGGAAGGCCAGCACGATCACCGGCAGGATCCAGGTCGAACTGCGCCGGTTGCCTTCGAGAATCAGCAGGATCAGGCCGACGCCGAACACCTGGTCCATCAGTGTCGGCGTCACCGCACGGTCACCGAACTCATCGCCGAAATAGAGCATGTAGGCGACGACCGCGACCGACAGAATCGCAAAAATCACGTCCCACCACATCAGCCGATGGCGGAAGCGTTTCGCCGTCGGGAACATCAGGAACACCAGCGCCAGCGCAAACGCGACATGGACAGGGCGCAGGATGTAAGCCGGAACGATTTCTACCGCTGAATAAAGATGGAACAGCGACATCACCACAGCCGCCGCAGTCAGCAATACCGCCAGCACCCCTTGATAGCGGTTGTGTGCACCCTCTTCTTCTTCGATCAGTTCTTCAACGCGCTTGCGCGCCTCTTCACTGATCCCGCCGAGGCTTGCAGCCGGCGTGTTGTTATCAGCCATCAGACGGTCTCCCCCGGGATTTTTGCCTGACGATCATAATATGTGAACTCCGGCGCACGTGCCGTCCCCTGCCATAAAAAAAACCCCGCCACAGGGGCGGGGTCGGTTGTGCAGCATGCCGCGGGTTTACTGCAGCTTGACGCCTTTTTCCTTGAAGTATTTCAACGCGCCCGGATGGAAAGGAACGGGCGTCGCAGCGGTTTTCTGGTTCTCAAGCTTGAAGTTCATGGCTTCCTTGTGCACGGCGATCATGTCTTCACGCTTGTCGAAAATGGTCTTGACGATGTTGTAAGCGGTCTCGTCGCTCATGTTCTCGTTGGCCACCAGGATGTTCATCACCGTCGCCTGCTTGTTGTCGACCTGCATGCCGCTGTAGGTCGCTTTCGGGATCAAATCCTCGACATAGAGATTGCCGTATTTCTTGTTCATCGGCGTCACCGTCTCGGCATGATCGATCATCTTGATCTTGATGCCGGGGGTAGCCGCGAGATCGGTCACCGCCGCGGTCGGCAGGCCGCCGACCCAGAAAAAAGCATCAATCTTCTTGTCCTTCAGCGCATTGACCGACTCCGCGACGCCGAGGCGCTCGCGCTTCATGTCCTTGTCCTTGTCGAGACCGGCGCCTTCGATGACGCGGAACGCCATCACTTCGGTGGCGCTGCCCGGCGAACCCGTGGACACGCGTTTGCCCTTGAGGTCCTTCATGTTGTTGACGCCCGTGCCCTCGACACTCACCACATGCATGCGGTTCGGGTAGAGGATCATCAGCGTGCGCACGGGGACTTTCTGACCCTTGAACTTGTCCTCGCCCTTGTACGCATCCAGCGTGGCATCGGTCATCGCGAAAGCCACATAAGGCTTGCCGGTGCCGATCAGTTTCAGGTTGTCTACCGAACCGCCGGTGACTTCAGCCGTGGCCGACATGCCGGGCACAAACTTCGACAGCACGTTGGCGAGGCCGCCACCCATCGGGTAGTAGACGCCGCCGGTGCCGCCGGTGGCGATTGAAATGTTCACTTTTTCCTGGGCCATTGCCGGCATTGCAATCAGCGCGGCAAGCGCCAACACATTGATTAATTTATTCATTTTTCCTCCGGGGGGTTGAAGATTCAGCCTGTGGGCAGATGAGTGTAGGAACATTCTTCGGGACGGTCAACCGACCCCGCCGCGACGCTGAAACTACCTGGCAAAGAGCTGCGACATGTCCTCGAACGCCTTGAACTCCAGCGCATTGCCGCAGGGATCGAGGAAAAACATCGTGGCCTGCTCGCCCACCTGGCCCTTGAACCGCACATGCGGTTCGATGACGAACTTGGTCCCGGCGCGCGTCAGTTTGTCGGCGAGTTTTTGCCACTCGGCCATCGACAGCACGGCGCCGAAATGGCGCACCGGCACATTGTCACCGTCAACGGCGCTGGTCGTGCGATGCCCGACTTCGTCCGGCGCCAGATGAGCGACGATCTGGTGACCGTAAAAATCAAAATCCACCCATTCCGGGGATGAGCGTCCTTCCGGACAACCCAGCAGGCTGCCGTAAAACGCCCGCGCCGTGGCGAGGTCATCCACTGGGAACGCGAGATGAAACGGTGCTTGGGGCATGGGAATATTCCGGTGAGTAAGGTGGGGGAAAAAGCAGGCGAACAAAATGAGGTCTGTATTTTAATTGTACCCGCACACCGCAGTGCGACCACATCCTGATTCGGCAGCGGACACCGCCCTGCGAGCCGGTGTAGCATGGCCGCCAATATTCGTGCGGAACTGAGGTTAGCGCGTATCGGCGGCAAGCGGCGCAGACCGCGCCGCAATCCCATCTGTCCGGAGGAGTCATGGCGATAACCGTACGCAGCATTCTGCTAGCTGTCTCGTGCACAGCAGCACTGGCACCACAAGCCGAAGCAAGGATCACCCTCATTGAAATCCAGAAAACCGAATCGCCGACCTTCGAAGCCGCGTCGTTCGACAATAGTGGAACGTACGAAAAACTCAGCGGGCGCGCCTACGGCGAACTGGATCCCCGGGATCCGTTAAATCGCAGCATCGTCTACATCGACAAGGCGCCACGCAACGCCGCCGGCATGGTCGAATACAGCATCGACGTCTCCATTATCAAACCCGTCGACATGAGCCGCGGCAATCGCACGATTTTCTACGACGTCACCAACCGCGGCGGCCGCCGTGCCTTTGACGCCTTCCATGTCGGCGCCAGCGCCGGCAATGACCCGTCATCAGCCAAAGACACCGGTGACGGATTCCTGATGAAAGCAGGCTTCACACTGGTTACCTGCGGTTGGCAGGGCGACATCATTGCC
>CAIZLW010000125.1 GCA_903933915.1 uncultured beta proteobacterium
ACACGGTGTCATCCATGTTGACGGTGGGTTCGACATCGAGCTTGAGGCCGATGTCGAGGTAGCTGATCTGCTGCGATACCAGTGCGACCGTAGTGCCGCCGGTCGTCGGGGTGGTTGTCGAGCTGATGACCGGTACGCGTTCACCGATCTGTACCTTGGCTTTCTGCCGGCTCTTGACGCGGATGCGCGGGTTGGACAGCAGGTTGCTGCGTCCCTCCAGGACCTTGAGGTTGATGGCGATGTTGGTGTTGAGTCTGTTGACGAGATTGCCGTCGACGATCGCCAGCGAATCCGGATAACGGGCGCCGATATTGGTGTCCTTGACGCGGCTGATTTCGAGGATTTCAACTTCCAGCATGACTTCCGGTTCCGCTACGTCTTGCGCTGCGATCAGCTTTTCTGCCATGCGGATGACGTCAGGCGTGTCGCGCAGCACCAGCAGATTGACGCGCTCGTCAATGAAAACATCCTTGACCTTGAGCATGGCCTTGAGCATGGCCATGGTCTGTTTGAGATCGGCGTTCTGAATGTAGAAGCTGCGCAGCAGCAGGTCCTGATATTCCTTTTGTTTAGCCGGGGTCGCCGGGTAGATCATGATGGTGTTTTCGGAAATGATCTTCTTTTCCAGCTGCGCCGGAATCAGGATCAGGTCGATGGCGTCTTCGACGCGCACCTGCTGCACAAAAATGGTGACGCGGGTGTCGGCGCGCACATCCTTGTCGAGGATGAAGTTGATGCCGGTATCACGCGACAGTGCTTCTAGCACGGTACGCAGGCCGGTGTCGCGGAATTGCAGGGTGACCGGGCGTTCCTGGCGGGACTTGAGCACGGGAACCGAAGTGCCGAAAGCCATGCGCTGGCTGTCGATCTTGCGGCGCAGTTCGGCGACGCCCTTGATGTCGGGATTCAATAGCGTGATCTTGCGCAGCTGCGCTTCGGCATCCTGCCATTTGCCGTCGACCGACAGCTTTTCGGCGTCGCGCAGTTCTGCGGTGAGCTTACGGTCGCGCGCGATGTTCTCGGCCACCTGCGCAATCCGCGAGTTGTTGCTGTCGATGCCGCGGCTGCGCCGGACCAGGCTGTCGGCGTCGTTGAGCCGGCCCTCGCGGCGCGCTTTCTCCGCCGCCTCGAGCAGTGTGTTCATGATGGAGTCGCGCTGGCGCCGGAAGGCGGACCGGTATTGATTGTCTGAAGGCGACTCTTTCATGGCAAGGCGCAGGGTCTCCAGTCCGTCCTCGAATTGGCCGTTTTCAATCTGCGAGGTGCCGTCCTTGTACAGACGCTCGGCCGCGCAGCCGCCGAGCAGGGTGACGGCCAGCGCCGCGACAGTGAACAGGTAATGGATTTTCATGGTCCTAACTTTCATTTGCCCGCAGCAAGATTCTGCGGGGTGTCGAGCGGCAGGTAGCGAAGGTAAACAGTCGACGCATCAATGCGTTCGACGCGGTAAGTCTGGTCAATGAGGTCACCGGCCCGCGCGCGGATCAGGCGTTCGCCGACCGTCAGGTATACCACCACCCCTTCGCTGCTTTCCATGCGGCCCGAGTAGGTGAAGGGCAGCGGCGGCGCGGTCGGCACCGGTGGCGGCGGTGGTGGTGGTGGTGGCGGCGGCGGCGGCGGAACAAACCAGGTGTGGCCGCGGAACGGTGATTTTTCATCCACCGCGGCGAGCAGGTCAAGATCACGCTCCCGCGGTGTTTTTGCCGTTTCGGTGTTTGCCGGCTCAGCCGGTGCTGGCGTTGCTGCCGGTGCTGCCGTTGAAGCGGTTTTTTTCGCCGGGACAGACGCGACTGCCGTGACTGTCTCAGCGTCGTCGGCTGCGGGCACCAGCAGGTGCAGTGCAGCCGCAATGACCACGCCTGCGGCGAGCAGCATTTTGCGCGTTTTCGGGCCCAGGGATTTCATGGTGTCCCTACAAACATCGACAATTTGACGCGAACCTGCAGATTTTCATCGGCAATCTGGTCACGGCGGAATTCCAGTGCATCCAGCGACAGGCGCGGGTCGTTGCGCAGGCATTGCGCCAGAAAGGCGCGGATCGACGGGTAGTTGCCTTTCAGCGGCAGGCTGATGGTGTAGGTACGGTAGCGCGCATCGGACGAAGCCACCAGCCGGTAATCCCCTTCGAGCAGAGCCAGCTGGTGTTCCTCTGCGGCGGCAAAAAGACGCAACACGGCGGCATTGACGTCTTTGGCCGGCGTCAGCGGGCTGTCCGGCGTCGCCGCTGCGACATGGCTTGTCGCGCTGTTGGGAGCCGTGGATGCCGGCGCCGTACCAAACTCCAGGTACAGCATGGTCATCAGGCCAGCGGTCATCAGCGCGCATCCCGCGATGCCGGTGATGCCGATGTCACGGGCGATACGGCGCAGCGGGCGGCTGAGTTGCCGGAATTGTGCGACAGCTGCTGTTTTCACTTGCCGACCCTCAACTGCACGGCCACGGTGAAGCGCAGGGGCTTGTCCTGGTCTTCGGCGCGAACCTGGTGCGATACCAGGACGGCGCCGGAAAAAGCGCTGTGGCTGGCCAGGGCGCTGACAAAGTCGGTCATCGCTGCCGCAGTTTTGCCCTCGGCGCCGATCTGGATGCGGCCCTTTTCGGCATCCGGCTCCACGGTCAGCAGGACCACATGGTCTGCGACGGCCTGATCGATGGCATTCAGGATCATGCCCCAGGGCGTGGCGAGGCGACGGTCTACGGCGTCGAAGCGCTGAGCAGCGGTGACGGGCTTTTCCGCGGCGATGCGGCGTGCTTTTTCCTCGGCAGCAGTTTTTTCTGCCGCGGCGTGGCGTTCTTCAACGGCCAGACCGGCGAGCAGCGCGAACACTGCGCCGACAGCCAGCAACCAATAGCCCGGCGGCAGGCCGCGCCTGCGCGGAGCAAAATCAAGCCGGAGTCGGGGGACGATGCGCATGACGGTGCCCGGAGCTCAGTGCAGCCGGTGTATGACGACTTGCAAAGCCGGATCGATCGCCTGATCGACGCTGGCGCCGTGCTCGAACAGATACAGGGGCATTTCACCGGAGACCGAGAGCAGGGATTGTTCGCGCGACAATTCGCGCTCCAGTGTTAGCGCTGGCTTGAGTCCCGAGAGCGGGGACTGCACCCATGACCAGCCGTCGTTGCCGACCATGCCGATGACCATGCGGCCGGGCTCGACGCAGGCGATCAGGGCGTGGCTGTTGCCGCCGGGAAACCGCGCATGATCCAGCGCATGTGAAAACAGCGGGTGAATGGCGCTGCAGCGCATGGCGGACGCCGAAACCGCTACGCTGATGTCGGCGAGCAGTGCATCCGGTATGGCCGCCGCGATGATGCCTTCGTCGGAGACGCCGCGGGAAAGGCGGATGGTGCTGGCTTCCCATTCCGCGCCGTTGCG
>CAIZLW010000126.1 GCA_903933915.1 uncultured beta proteobacterium
AATCACCTAATCACCTAATCACCTAATCACCTAATCACCTAATCACCTAATCACCTAATCACCTAATCACCTAATCACCTAATCACCTAATCACGCCCCTTAAACGCCTTGTCGTGCAGAGTGAGGTCGATGTAGCGCGCCGGATCAGTCAGTGTTTTCTGCGGCATGCCGAAACGCGTGCGCAAGGCCAGCACGGTGCGGATGCCTTCGAGATCCAGCGCCAGACCGCGCCAGAAACCGCCTTTTTCGTCAAGCAGGATATCCAGCGACAGCCGCGCCAGCTCCGGCGTCACTGAAGCGTCATTCGCCATCAGCAGTTCCGCCGCTGCACCGCGATTGTTGCGGTCGTACAACCAGTCCATCGCGTCGCGATAACCGCGCATGAAACCGATGACTGCCGCCTCGTTGTTCTTGATCCAAGAACGCTGCGCAAACCCGGTGCGTCCCTGGTAACGCCCCAGCAGATCGCGCGCCGTACCGAGTTTGGTGAACCCCTGATCAGCCGCAATCTTGTCCAGTGGCGTCGCCAGCAGTCCCGCCGCGTAATTGCCGTCGAGCATCGCCTTGAGTCGCATCGGCCCGCCGCCGGTACGCTCATAGGTCACATCGGCATCGGTCATGCCGGCGCGCGCAATCATCTCGCGCAGGATGAAGGCATAACCGGTGGTCAGCGCATCGACCGCGATTTTTTTACCGCGCAGATCCGCCACCGATTGGATGTCGGGACTGGCCATCAGGCTCTGGAAGCTGTCGTCCACCCCCATAAAGGCCACCAGGTCGCAGTGGCCGTCATATTCCGCCTCGCCCTGCCCCTCCTGATAGGCGACGAGGTTGTCCATCGCAGTGACCGTGAGGTCGAATTTTCCTTCGATCAGGTTCTTCATCAGGAACACCGAATTCGGCGTGTGCGTGATATTGACCTCGATACCGTGTTTCGCGAAAAACCCCTGCCCTTGGGCCACCCAGGCCGGCAGTGAATAACCACCGCCGAAAGTAATCATGTTGACGGTCTGCAGCGGATTTTTTGCGTTGGACATCGCAGAACTCTCGAAAAGGAATGCCCGCAACAATACACGACGCGCCGGGGCATGAGTAGAATGCCCGCTCCGACTTCACCGTGAGCGATGCCACATCATGAACGCCCCTGTTACCCGTCGCTGGACCGAACAACGCTGGCTCATCGACAACGTCATCCGTTCCGTCGGCATCGACTGGGACCAGCCGCGCAGCATCAACTACAACGCACCCTGCGGACCGGAGGCCAACGCCGATTTCGCGGCGATCCGCGAGCGCGTCAAAAAATACGCCGACATCTCTCCCGCATTCGAAATCGCCGCAAAAAGGCGCGAAGCCAAGGCCAAGGCTGCCGAAGACGCCGGCGAGACTGTCACCGCGCGCCAGAACTATTTCATTGCCGCTGTGCAATACGCCGCCTCGCAGTGGCCTTATGACGAAAACAACGAAAAGAACCTCGCCCTCAATCAGCGCAAGCGCGAGTGTTACCTGAACTACGCCCGATACGCCGACCACAAGGTCGAAGCCGCGTGGATTCCCTTCCAGGGCAAAGCATTACCCGGCTGGCTGCATCTGCCGCCCGGCTACAGCGGCGGACGCATCCCCGCTGTAGTGGCCATCCCCGGCATGGACGGATTCAAGGAAGCCGGTGTGGCGATGTACGGCGACCGCTGGCTGTCGCGCGGCATCGCGGTGCTGAGCGTCGAAGGTCCGGGGCAGTATGAAAGCGCCGTCCACAACATCCATGTCAGCATGGAAAACTGGAGCGAAGCCGCGACAGCGATCATGAACTGGATGATCGCTCGGCCCGAAATCGATGCGCAGCGCATCGGCGTCACCGGCCAGAGTTTCGGCTCGTTTTTTGCGACGATTTCCGCGTCCGTCGAGCCGCGCTATCGCGCCTGCGCCGTCACCGCGACCTGTCTCGAGCCGGGCTTTCACACCATTTTTGAAGAAGCCTCGCCGACCTTCAAGCAGCGCTTCATGTACATGTCGGGGTTCACCGACGAACAGACCTTCGACCTGTTCCGCAAGACGCTGACCTGGGAAAGTCATGCCGGAAACATCAAAGTGCCCTATCTGTGCGTGGCCGGCGAATCCGATGAACTATCACCGCTGGCGCATACCGAGCGCCTGCTGAAGACGCTGCAATGCCCGAAACGGCTGGTGGTGTATCAGGACAGCCGGCACTCGGTGGGCAATGTTCCGGCCGCCAGTCTCGGACCTACACCCGCCGTAATGGTTGCCGACTGGATGGATGCGCGGCTCGCCGGAAAACCCTTCGCCAGCGAGCGCTGGTTTGTTGAGGCCAGCGGGCGTGTGGTTACAACAGCTTATTAACCGGCATTCCTATTCCGGCTTGATGCCGGCGGCCTTGACCACTTTCGCCCACTTGGTCACTTCCGAGCGCACCAGCGCGGAAAATTCCTCCGACGTATTGCCGACCGGGTCGGCACCGCTGGAGAGGAAACGTTCACGCACGCCGGCGTCCTGCAGCGCGAACACCACGGCCTTGTTCAATTTGGCGACGATGTCCTTGGGCATGCCGGCCGGCCCCATCAGGCCGTACCACTGCACCGCGTCGTAACCGGGCACGCCCTGTTCGGCGATGGTGGGGATATCCGGCGCAATCTTCGAACGCGCGGCGCTGGTGACACCGTAGGCGTGTACGCGACCGGCCTTGAGCTGCTGCGTGCCGACGATCATGTTGGTGACCATGAACGGTACATAACCGGCGATCAGATCGGCAATCGCCGTGTTCGCGCTTTTGTATGGCACATGCACCATCTTCAGCCCGGCCATGCTCAGGAACATTTCCATGCACAGGTGCAGATTGGAACCGGTACCCGCGGAACCAAATTCGAGCTTGCCGGGACGCGCCTTCGAATACGCAATCAGTTCCTTGACGTTTTTCGGCTGCATCGACGGATGGCCCACCAGGATGTTGGGCAACACCACGAACTGGCTGATCGGCGTGAAATCACGCACCGGGTCAAAAGGCAGGTTTTTCTGCATCGAGGGCTGGATGGTCATGCTGCTGATGGCCGTGAGTAGCGTATAGCCGTCAGGCGCGGCGCGTGCAACCGCTTCGCTACCGACAATGGACCCGGCGCCGGGACGGTTTTCCGCAATCAACCGCTGGCCGAGGAATTCATCCATCTTGGGCAGCACCATACGCGTGGTCGAGTCGGTGCCGCCACCAGCGCCCGAGGGCACAATAATGCGGATCGTTCTGGTCGGATAGTTCTGCTGCGCCGCAACTGACAGCGCCGCGCCGAACAGGGCAATACCCAAGAAACCGCAAACACGATGAACCGGGCTGCTGACAGGCATACGAAACCCCTCTTTTTTGACATCCGGATCACAGGCCGGATGCATTATTAATTAATGTAATGATTCTCGCCGTGCACCCTGCGCTTGTAAAGGCGGAGAGCATCAGGGAACACAGACTACACACCGGCTATTCCCGCCGCTAACGATATTTTTCGACCTGTCATTCCGGCAAATTCACAAGGCATAATGGCCGCCAGCAGCAGGGGAAGGCCCGGCTGCTCATCATTCCGGAGGACATTCATGTTGCGCATCCTGCTTGCCATCATCACCCTGGCGTTTGCCGCCACCGCCAGCGCCCAGGACAAACCCGCCGCCGCGCCAGCGGAAAAACCGGCGTTGTTTGCCACCACCAAAGTCGAAGGCACCGACAACGTCTATGTCTTCCGCTACGGCAACCATCAGGCGATGTTCGTCGTTACATCCGCCGGCGTCATCGCCACTGATCCCATCGGCTACGGCCGACCGCAGGCGGTGACCACCTATATCGATGAAATCAAAAAGGTCACCAATCAGCCGATCAAATACCTGATCTACAGTCATCATCACTACGATCACATCGCCGGCGGCAAACCGTTCAAGGATGCCGGCGCCACCATCGTCGCGCACAAGCGGGCCAAGGAACGCCTCGAAGTATTGAAGGATCCGTTTACGCCCTTGCCCGATGAAGTGATGACCGACAAACGCGTGATCACTCTTGGCGGCACCACGCTGGAGCTGACCTATCACGGCCTTAATCACTCCGACAGCTCGATCGCGATGCGCCTGCCCAAGGAGAAAGTGCTGTTCGTCGTCGATACGCTGCCGGTCGGCTCCGTACCGGGCCGCGGCATGATCGACTTCCATCCGCTCGATGTCGAAAAATCCATCGAGTCGATGCTGGCGATGGACTGGGAGAAGCTGATCCCCGGCCACCCCGGCGCACCCAACGGCCGGCTCGGCAGCAAAGACGACGTTCGTGCGCAGCTGCAATTCCTGCGCGACGCATCCGATGCCGTCAAAATCGCCGCACGTGAGGGCAAGTGCTGGGAACCGGCGGAAAAAGAAGTTCAGCTGCCGCAATACCAGTCCTGGCCCGGATATGCCGCCGGGATGCCCTTTGTAGTCCGCCGTTATTGCGGTCTGTGGGGCCGCGGCACCTGATCAACGCATCACCAATAAAAAACCCCGCAGCTGCGGGGTTTTTTATTAAGCAATTCTCCTGAAATCAATCGACGCGGATGCCCGTGCGCTGCACCACCCGTGCCCAGCGATCCATATCGGTCGCCAGCAGCCGGGTCAGTTCTTCCGGCGTACTCGAGCGCACATCAACACCAAGTCCGGCCAGCCGCTCCCGCACATCGTTCTGCTTGAGTGCCTGCACGACTTCGGTGTTGAGACGGCGCACGATGTCTGCCGGCAGCCGCGCCGGACCGGCAAAGCCGTACCACAGGCTGGCTTCATAACCGGGAACCGCCTCCGCCACGGTCGGCAGTTCGGGCAGCGCCGGTGAACGCTCCGCACCGGTAGTCGCCAGACCGCGCAGACGTCGGGACTGCAGATGCGGAATCACCGACAGGCTGGTCGCAAACGCCATCGTCACCTGCCCGCTGACCAGATCCGTCAGGGCCAGCGACATGCCCTTGTACGGCACATGCGTCATCTTGGCACCAGTCAGCACTTCGAACAGCGCACCGCCGAGATGGCCGGAAGCGCCGACACCAGCAGACACATAGCTGAGCTGGCCCGGACGCGCCTTGGCCAGCGCCACCAGTTCTTTGACATTTCTGACGGGTACCGACGGATGCACCGCCAGCACCAGCGGACTGGAACCGGCGAGCGAAATCATCGTGAAGTCGCGGACCGAATCGAAGGGCAGCTTGCTGTACAGCGCCGCGTTGACCGCATGGCCGCTGGGAATCAGCGCGATGGTGTAGCCGTCCGGCGCCGCCCTTGCGGTGAACTCGGTACCGATGATGCCGTTGGCGCCGGTGCGGTTTTCAACAATGACCTGCTGCCGCAAACTTTCGGTGAGCTTTGCCGCAACCGTGCGGCAGATGATGTCATTGCCGCCACCCGCAGCAAAAGGTGAAATGATGCGGATCGTGCGCGAGGGATAAACCTGCTGCGCGACGGCGGGAAAGGCTGCTGCCGCCGCGAGCAGTGCGGCGAGCAACAGTGGCCTGCGCGCCGCTGCCCGCCCCTTGTGCTTAACCACGCAAATGCTGATTGAAAAAATCCAGCGTGCGCTGCCATGACAGCTTGGCTGCAGCATCGTCGTAACGCGGCGTGGTGTCGTTATGGAATCCGTGCTGCGTATTCGGATAAAAATGCGTGGTGTAACGCACATTGTTCGCCTTCAGCGCTTCTTCGTAGGCCGGCCAGCCCTTGTTGATGTTCTCGTCTTCGCTGGCGTAATGGATCAGCAAAGGCGCCTTGATCTTCGCCACCTCGGAAGCCGGTACCTGGCGGCCGTAATACGGCACCGAGGCAGCCAGATCGGGCATGCGCGTCGCGAGCTGGTTGCAGATGCCACCGCCGAAACAGAAACCGACGGCACCGATCTTGCCGGTGGTTTCCGGCCGCGCCTTCAGCACCTGCGCCGCCTGATACAGATCTTCCTCGCGCTTTTTTGCATCCTGCGCGGCAAACAGCGCGCGCGCCTTGTCCTCGTCGCCAGGATAACCGCCGACCGGCATCAGCGCGTCCGGCGCAAACGCCACGAAGTTGGCCAGCGCCAGCCGGCGTGTGACATCTTCAATATAGGGATTCAGCCCGCGGTTCTCATGGATCACCAGCACCGCGGGCAGCTTGCCCTTGGCTTCCGCCGGTTGGGCGAAATAACCGCGCATGCGGCCATGGCCCTGCGGCGAATCGTAATCAAGGTATTGGGTACGGATGCGCTTGTCATCCTTGGGCACCTGCTGCGCCCAGGCGAAATTGGGCTTCAGGCTCTCCAGCATCGCGGTTGCGGTAAAGGCGCCGACCGCAAACTTCGCAGCGCTGTCGAGAAACTCGCGCCGGTCAAGACGGCCATGCACGTAACCATCAAACAGTTTCAGCACTTCCGGTGGAAAATCACCCGCTTTTTTGCGTTCCATCGTCAACCCTCCTTTGGGATTTTGCCTAGAGTTTGATACCCAGCAACTTGGCTGCGGTTTCGCTGAGCATCGCGCGTTTCTGGTCGTCAGTAAAACCGGTGGCGTTGAGTATGTGGTTTACCGAATCCGCCTGCCAGGGAATCGGGTGGTCGGTGCCGATCACCAGCTTGTCGTAACCGACTTCGTGCGCGAGGTGGCGCAGCGCTTCATCGGTGAAGACCAGCGTGTCGTAGTACATGTCACGCAGGTATTCGGTCGGTTTTTTCTTCAGCTTGACGCCGGTATCCATCTCCGGCGCCACGCGCAGGCTGTTGTCCGAACGCGGCGCATACGACGGCAGGTAACCGCCGCCGTGCGCGGAACAGATTTTCAGCCCGGGGAACCGGTCGAGCGTGCCGTCAAAAATCAGGTGCGACAGCGCGATTGTGGTGTCGAGGGGATTGCCGATGGTGTTCGACAGCCAGCCATTGCCGCCGAAGCGTGGCTCCAACTCCGGCGTGCTGCGCGGGTGGATGAAAATCAGCACGCCGAGTTCTTCCGCCTTTTTCCAGAACGGGTGCAGGAAGGGATCGGAAAATTCCTTGCCGGGAATGCTGGTGCCGACGGCGGCGCCGCGCAGGCCAAGTTTTTTCACTGCATGTTCCAACTGCTCTGCGGCCAGTTCCGGAAACTGCAGCGCCACCGAGGCAAAGGCGACGAAGCGGTCGGGATAGGTACCGCACCACTCCGCGAGTTTTTCGTTCTGGATGCGCACGACTTCGGCGGCGAGATCACGCTCAGCCTTGTACCAGAGCGGATTGATGCTCAGCGCTTCGATGTCGATACCCTGCTCGTCCATCTCGGCCAGACGGCGCGAGCCGACGTCGCCGATGCCCGGGCCACGCTGCTCTTCGACCGTCTGCCCCAGCAGCGCCAGTGCCTCGGCCACCACGCAGTGCGCGTGGACGTCGATGGTCTTGACCCGCTTGCCGCCGACGATCACTTGGCGGCGACGGCCACCGGCCGGCGTCGCCGCGGTATTGGTCATGCTGCAACCGGTGAAAATCAAACCCTCGTCACAGCAGTGCCGCGTATTGCTCGTGGTCATGCAACCTCTCCTTGGTGTTTTGATTGTTCTTAAAAGTTTATTTTAAAACAAATACTTAAAAATCATGCGGCGGCGTCTTTCAACGTATCCGCAATTGCCTTGAATTCACCGGCGAGCTCGACAAATGCCGCCACCACATCCGGATCGAAGTGCGCATTCGCGCCCCTGGTGATCAGCTCGACCGCGGCCTCATGCGTAAACGGCTTCTTGTACGGCCTTGCGCTGATCAGCGCGTCATACACATCCGCCACCGCCATCAGCCGCGCCGAAATCGGAATCTGCTCCCCGGACAGACCCTGAGGATAACCCGAGCCATCCCACTTTTCCTGATGGCCGTAAGCAATTTCTCGGGCGATTTCCAGGAATGAACTCGGCACCTCGATCAGCTTCTCTGCGGACAGAATCGCATCGCGCCCGAGGGTGGTGTGGGTTTTCATGACCTCGAACTCTTCCGGCGTCAGCTTGCCCGACTTGAGCAGGATGTGGTCGGGGATCCCGACCTTGCCGATGTCATGCAGCGGCGCCGATTTATAAAGCTGTTCGATCATCGAATCCGACAGATAGGCTGCGAATTTGTCGTGGCCTTTCAGTTTCTCGGCCAGCACGCGGATATAACGCTGGGTGCGACGGATATGGTTGCCGGTTTCGTTGTCGCGCGTCTCCGCCAGCGACGCCATCGCCATGATGGTCACATCCTGCACCACCTGGACTTCCCTGGTGCGCCGCTCGACTTCGTTTTCAAGAAAGGCATTCTGGTCGCGCAGAAAATCGCGGACATCCTTCATCAGCAGATGCGTCTTCACCCGCGCCAGCACAATCGGCGGGCTGATCGGCTTGGTGATGTAATCGACGCAGCCGACATCAAACCCCATCTGCTCGTCTTCAATCTGGGTTTTCGCAGTCAGAAAAATCACCGGGATTTCCGCGGTCAGCGGATCGGCCTTCAACTGGCGGCACACTTCATAGCCGTCAATGCCCGGCATCATGATGTCGAGCAGGATCAGGTCGGGCAGCGGGAGCGTCGCCGCGATCTTCAGCGCGCGCTCACCGTTGTTGGCAATTTTGGTTTTATAACTGTCTTTCAGCAGCCCGTTCATTAGCGTCAGGTTTTCTGGCGTGTCGTCGACAATCAGTACCGACTTCTTGTCGGTGAAATCCAGTGCCTCGGCCATGATCAGCTTTCCCAGGTCGTAAAGTCTTTGTCTGCAGCGGCCACACGCAGTTTTGTCAGCGCCGTCTCAAAATCAAAATTATTGACCGCACGACCGATGCCGTCGGCCGCATCGCCGCCAAGCGCACTGCGCAGCAATCCGGCATGTTCCGCATAACAATCGCCGGCATGACCGTCGGAATCAGCGAGCAATGCAGCCAGTTTCGATATTGCCGCCTGCGCAGCAGCTGCATCCACCGGACCCGCTGCGACAGCGGGTGCCGCCGTAGCACCGGCCGAACTGCGCACGGCGGCTACAACATCGGCAATCGCCACGGCAAAATCCTCAATCATCGCCGCTGTTTCCCGCCCTTCACGTATCGCCTGCTCCAGCACCCCAGCCGCCTGCTGCGGCTGCTCGGCGCCGATATTGCCTGAAACCCCTTTCGCCGTATGCGCGATCCGTTCTGCCGTTGCACGGTCGCCCGACGTCATAGCCGCACGCAGTGCCGCTGGCGCACCGGCCTGACCCTCGACATACTTCTCCAGCAGCTTGCGATACAGGACGCGGTTTCCAGCCACCCGTTTCAGGCCGTTCGCCGTATCGACGCCCGCAATCACCAGCGTCGCCTCCCCCGCATCGGCATTCGCAAAAACAGGCGTTGCTGCGGTGCCGGTGCGATTCGGCAACCAGCGCAGCAGCGTGCCGAACATGGCGTCAGGATCAATCGGCTTGGCGATGTGGTCATTCATGCCGGCGGCCATGCACCGCTCGCGCTCTTCCGCCATCGCATGCGCGGTCATCGCAATCACCGGCACCTTGCCGCGCGCGACATCGGCGCGGATCCGCCGCACCAATTCATAACCATCCATTTCCGGCATCTGCAGATCGGTCAGCACGATGTCGAAGGAGTCCGGAGGCTCCGCAAGGAATTTCTCCAGAGCTTCGCGTCCGTCATTGGCCACCACCACAGTGGCACCCGCGCCCTCCAGCAGTTCGACGGCAATCTGCTGGTTGATCTCGTTGTCTTCCGCCAGCAGCAGGCGCGTGGCTGACAGGTTTTGCCCGACTGTGCGCAGGCCCGCAACCGTCGCCTCGTGCACTTCCGGTGCAAATACAAGAAAGATGCTGTCGAGCAGGGCCGAGGCGCCGACCGGTTTGACCAGAAATCCGTCGAGCTGCGCCTGCTCCGCCTCCTGCCGCACATCGTCGCGCCCGAAAGACGTGACCATGATGATCGCCGGCGGCGACGGCAGTGCCTTGATTGCACGACCGGCGTCAATGCCGCTCATGCCCGGCATCTTCCAGTCCATGAACACGATGCGATAAGGCGCCGGCGCATCTCGCACGGCAGCCACCGCTTCAGCACCCGAGGCTACCTGATCCACCACAAAGGGCAGCACGGACAGTTGATCGGACAACACTTCGCGTGCGCTGGGATTATCATCGACCACCAGCACACGGGCGCCATTCAGTTCCTCCGGCACCACCTTGCGGCGTTTTTTCTCGGCGCCGAGTCCGAACCAGGCGGTAAAACAGAAGGTGCTGCCGCGACCGGCATCGCTCTCGACCCAGATCGTGCCGCCCATCATTTCGGTCAGGCGCTTGCAGATCGTCAGCCCCAGCCCGGTGCCGCCGTATTTACGTGTCGTCGACCCGTCGGCCTGCGTGAACGGATTGAACAGCCGTGCTGACTGCTCCGGTGTCATGCCGATACCGGTGTCGCGAACCGAAAACTTCAGTTTGACCCGGTCGCCGAGCTGCTCCGCGCGCGCCACATGCAGATGTACTTCGCCCTGCTCGGTGAACTTGACCGAGTTGCCGACCAGATTGACCAGAATCTGCCCGACCCGCAACGGATCACCGACCAGGAGCTGCGGCACGTCGGCACCGGTGTCGAACAGCAGCTCCAGCCCTTTATCGAACACACGCTGCCCGATCAGCGTCGACACGCTGCCTAGCACTTCCTCCAGATCAAATCCGACGGATTCGATATCAAGCTTGCCGGCCTCGATCTTGGAGAAATCCAGAATGTCGTTGATGATGCCCAGCA
>CAIZLW010000127.1 GCA_903933915.1 uncultured beta proteobacterium
CACCACGGCCCGCGACCTTTCGCTGCTGGCCAGCGCACTGATTCGCGACTTCCCCGAGGATTACAAAAAGTATTACTCGATGAAGGAATTCCGCTACAACAACATCACCCAGCCCAATCGCAACCGCCTGCTGTTCATCGACCCCACGGTCGACGGCGTCAAGACCGGCTTTACCGATAATGCGGGTTATTGCCTGATCACTTCGGCGCGCCGCGGCGACCGCCGACTGGTGTCAGTGGTGCTGGGCACAGCCTCCGAGAGCGCGCGCGCCACCGAAAGCCAGAAACTGCTGAACTGGGGTTTCCAGTTTTTTGACAGCGTGAAGCTCTACGCGCGCAATCAGTCGGTGACACAGCTGCGGGTCTGGAAAGGGTCTTCGGACATGCTCAAAGCCGGTTTCACCAGCGACCTCTATCTGGCGCTGCCCAAAGGCCAGAGCGACAAGATCAAAGCCTCCGTCGAAAGCCTGCAGCCGCTACTCGCCCCGGTCGCGCCCGGCCAGCGCGTGGCGACATTGAAGCTGGAAATCGACGGCAAACCGTACCGCGAACTGCCCGTGGTTGCACTGGAAGCGGTGCCCGTTGCCGGCATTTTCGGCCGTACCTGGGACTCGCTGCGGCTGCTGTTCAAGTAGCCTCTTTGACTTACACTTTAATCCTGTAACCCCGAAAACCGGAACGGAACGCCCATGCCCGACATCGTTTACCTGAACGGCAAGTTCATGCCCATCGAAGAAGCCTACGTCCCGGTGCTCGATCGCGGTTTCATTTTCGGCGACGGCGTCTACGAAGTGGTGCCGGCATATTCGAAGCACCCGTTCCAGCTGGCGGAGCACCTGCGCCGGCTGCAATACAGCCTGGACAAGGTGCGCATCACCAATCCGCACAGCGATGCCGAATGGGCTCAGTTGATCGCCGAGATCATCAAGCGCAACAACGGCGACGACCAGTCCGTCTATTTCCAGATCACCCGCGGCGTGGCCAAACGCGACCACGCTTTTCCGAAAGGCGTGACCCCGACGGTGTTCATGATGAGCAACCCGCTAGTGACCCCGTCCCCTGCACTGGTCGACTCCGGCGTCGCCTGCATCAGCGCCGAGGATTACCGCTGGCTCAACTGCGACATCAAGTCGGTGTCGCTGCTCGGCAACTGCATGCTGCGCCAGTTGTCCGCCGACGTCGACGCCGTCGAAACCATACTGTTTCGGGACGGCCGGCTGACCGAGGCGTCTTCGAGCAACGTGTTCATCGTCAGGAACGGTGTGGTGCTGACGCCGCCCAAGGATAACTTGGTGCTGCCGGGCATCACCTATGACGTGGTGCTGGAAATCGCCCGTGCGCGGGAATTTGAAGTGGAAGTGTGCGACGTCACTGAAGCCGACGTACGCAGCGCCGAGGAAATCTGGTTGACGTCATCGAACAAGGAAGTGCTCGCCGTCACCACGCTGGATGGCAAACCAGTCGGTGATGGGCGCCCCGGCCCGCTGTTCCGGCGCATGCATGCGCTGTATCAGCAGTTCAAGCACGACCACATGAGAAAAGCGGCGTGAGTACGGAAGCCCCCGCTGGCCCCGAAGCGTCGCTGATCGAATACCCCAGCGACTTCCCGCTGAAAATCCTCGGCAACACCCAACCCGGTTTTGCGCAAGCCGTACTCGGCGTGGTCAAAAAACATGCACCGGACTTTGACGATGCCGCGCTGGCGATGAGGACCAGCAAGAAGGGCAAATACCTCAGCATCACCTGCGTGATCCGCGCCACCTCGCGCGAACAGCTGGATGCGCTGTATCAGGAGCTGTGCGACCACCCGATGGTGGTCATGGTGCTGTAGTCGCCGTTATCCGCGCGAGCTGGCGGTCATGCCGGCGATTCAGCAGCAGCTGGCCCAGTATCGCGCCGACCAGCGCCAGAAACATGTCCCACTGCGTGTCCCAGACATCGCCCTGCGTGGCGAGAAACTCATCGGCATCCGCGCCGATCAGCAACGCCGCCCACCATTCGATCAATTCGTAAAACGCGCTGATCGCCAGGCAGACGCAGACCACCAGGAAAAACAGGACTTTGCGGCCGCTGATGGCAAACACGCGCAGCAGCACTTCGCGCGCCACCATCGCCGGCACGAACCCCTGGGCGAGATGGCCGATGCGGTCGTAGGGATTGCGCATCAAACCGAGGACCTCCTGCAGCCAGAATCCCAACGGGGTGCGCGCATAGCTGTAGGCCCCGCCGTAGATCAGGATCAGGCCATGGACCGCGATCAGCGCGTACACCAGCGAGGTCAGCGGCAGGCGCCCGCGCGTGGCCACCAGCACCGGCGCCGCAATCAGCATCGGCAGCACTTCCATCAGCCAGGTCAGCCGGTCATAAGGCGCGATGCCCGATGCAAGCAGGGCCACGGCCCAGACCAGACACACGGCGACGGTATTGCGATCGGTCGCGGACACCGCTTGAACCGGCGCCTTCACGCCACGCATCATTTGGGCAGTTTGCGCTGGCGCAGAACGCGCAGTTCTTCCGCATATTCGCGGTTGAAATCCGAACCGGAACCGATCAGGTAGGCGCGGAAATCAGCGCAGCCCTGCTCCATGCCGTCGCGCGGCTGGGCCAGCAGCTCGTCGCGCTCGCCGTTGCGGTATTCCAGCACGGAGCCTTCGTATTTGCCCACGTTACGCATATAGTCTTTTTCATCTTTCGACGAACCGTGGATCATCAGGATCACGCGGTTCTCGAGCTCGGTCAGCAGCGCTTTGTGGCGCCGCTGCCATGAGGCATAGGCCATTTCGCCGGCCTTGGCCTGCCCGGGAAACGCCTGGGCACAGGCATCACGCACGGCGAGCAGGCGCTGGTGCGCCAGATAAACCCGGCTCAGGCTGGCGCCGTAGCGGGATCCCGGGTCGCCAGTATTGTTTTCCGCCGCCACCGCCGGCAAACCAGTCCCCGCGATGAGAACCAGCATCCATACTCCCGCCACATCCGCGCGCACTCACTTCTCCCGAACGTCCTATAATGATGCGTCATTATCCCATCATTACCGGCGCCACTCTGCCGGTCGCACCGTGTCCGATCTTTCCGCCATCCCGGTTGCTGTTGTCGCTGAACCGCCGGTCATCCACCGACTGGGGGAAGTGCCGTACGCGCCGACGCTGGAATGCATGCGCGCATTCACGCTGGCCCGCGCCAGCAACACCCGCGACGAACTGTGGCTGCTCGAACACCCGCCGGTCTACACCGCGGGCATCGCCGCCAAAACTGAACACTGGCCGCGCATCGATAACGGCATCCCGGTGCTGCGCATCGACCGTGGCGGCCAGATCACCTATCACGGACCGGGGCAACTGATCGCCTACCTGCTGCTCGATCTGCGCCGGCGCAACCTTTCGGTACGGCCGCTGGTACGACGCATGGAACAGGCGGTCATCGATGTTCTTGCGGGTTACGGCATCACCGCGCAGGGCAGGCCTGAAGCGCCCGGTGTTTACGTCGGCGACGCCAAGATCGCTGCATTGGGTCTCCGGGTGCGCAACGGCTGCTGCTATCACGGGCTTGCGCTGAACGTCGATGTCGACCTTGCGCCGTTTCAAGCCATCAACCCCTGCGGTTATCCGGGACTGGAAGTCACCCGCACCCTGGATCTCGGCATTACCGACAGCCGCGCGCAAATCGGCGAACGGCTGCTCCACTGCTTACTGGAAAAACTGCAATGACCACCACCGGCGAAAAACAGAAGGGCCAGGCGAAAACCGCGCGCATCCCGATCAAGATCGTGCCGTCGACGCCGCTGAAAAAACCCGATTGGATTCGCGTGCGCCTCGGCAACAGCGCGCGCTTCCAGGAAATCAAGGACATCCTGCGCGCGCAGAAGCTGCATACCGTTTGCGAAGAAGCGACCTGCCCGAACATCGGCGAATGTTTCGGCAAAGGCACGGCGACATTCATGATCCTCGGCGACCTGTGCACGCGGCGCTGCCCGTTCTGCGATGTCGGTCACGGCCGGCCGAAACCGCCGGATGCCGATGAGCCGCGCCATCTCGCCGAAACCATTGCCGCGCTGAAACTCAAATACGTGGTCATCACCAGCGTCGACCGCGATGACCTGCGCGACGGCGGCGCCGGGCATTTCAAGGACTGCATTCACGCAGTGCGTGAACTGTCGCCGCAGACGCGCATCGAAGTCCTGGTGCCGGACTTCCGCGGTCGCCTCGACATCGCCCTCGACATCCTGTCGGCGGGCCCGCCCGACGTGATGAACCACAATCTCGAAACCGTGCCGCGGCTGTACAAACAGGCGCGCCCGGGTTCGGACTACGCGCATTCACTGAAACTGCTGAAGGATTTCAAGGCGCGGTTTCCCCATGTGCCGACCAAGTCCGGGCTGATGGTCGGGTTGGGCGAAACCGACGAGGAAATTCTCGACACCCTGCGCGACCTGCGCGCGCACAACGTCGACATGCTCACCATCGGCCAGTACCTGCAGCCGTCAGCGCACCATCTGCCGGTGCTGCTTTATGTCGAGCCGTCAACGTTTGACATGTATGCCGCGGAAGCCAAACGCATGGGCTTCAACCATGCCGCCAGCGGACCGCTGGTGCGTTCGTCGTACCACGCCGACCAGCAGGCGCACGAAGCCGGGGTGGTTTAGGGGCAGAACTTTTAACAGGATGGGCAGGATATACAGGAAGAAAAACCAAACCACGGTTTTCGCAGTTAATCCTGTATATCCTGCCCATCCTGTTCCGCTTTGTTTTTGCGGCTAAGTTTCTTTCAGTTTTTCTTCCAGCAAGGCGTGTAACTTCGCGAAATCCGGTTCGCCAAGAATGCGCGTCACCACTTTGCCCTGTTTGTCGATGACAAAGGTGGTCGGTGTGAGTTTGACCTCACCAAAAGCCTTCGCCAGTTCGCCCATCGGGTCCAGTGCCACGGTGAACGGTAGTTTGTTTTTTTCGACATAGCCCAGCACATAGTTCGGCGGGTCATGGCGCATCGCCACCGCAATGGTTTCGAATCCCCTGCCGTGATACTTGTTGTAGGTGCTGATGATTTCAGGCATCTCCTTGACGCAGGTGACGCAGTCCGTCGCCCAGAAATTGACCAGCACCACTTTGCCGCGCAGGCTGGCGGTGGTGATTTTTTCGCCCTGCAGCGATACAAAAGTCACCTGCGGTGCGGCCGGGCGCGCGTTCCACAACGCGAAAGCAGCAAACGCTATCGCGCCGGCGACCAGCAAGGCTAGAATCCGGTTTCCGGTTTTGGTCATTGGTTACCAACCACTCTGATGCGGGGAAATTTCATCATGCTGCGTATTCTCGGAGTTCTGCTGTCGTTTGTCATGGCCATTCCAGCAGCGGCCGGCGTCGCCGACCTCAGCAACGCCGATGCCGTCAGCGGTTTGAAACAGGCGCTGACTGATGGTTCCGCAGCCGCGGTAAAAATGCTCGGTCAGGACAACGGCTACTTCGGCAATGCCAAGGTGAAGATTCCGCTGCCGCCAAACATGCAGAAAATCGAAAGCGGCCTGCGCATGATGGGCATGAAAAAGCAGGCCGATGAACTGGTGCTGTCGATGAACCGCGCCGCCGAAGCCGCGGCCCCTGAAGCGAAGCAGTTGCTGGTCGACGCCGTGAAAAAAATGTCGGTGCAGGACGCAAAAGCCATCCTCACCGGCGGCGACACCGCCGCCACCGACTACTTCCGCCGCACCACCCAGGACCAGCTGACCCAGCGTTTCCTGCCCATCGTCAAAAAATCCACCGACCGCGTCGGCCTTGCCCAGCAATACAACAGCCTGGCCGGCCAGGGGGCGTCACTGGGTCTGGTCAAAAAGGACGATGCCACGATCGAAACCTATGTCACGCGCAAGGCGCTCGACGGGCTGTACCTGATGATTGCCGAACAGGAAAAGGCCTTCCGCCAGAATCCGCTCGGCGCCACCAGCGAAATCGTCAAAAAGGTATTCGGCGCGATTCGCTGAAGCGGGACGAAGACGCCGGGCCCGCGTTCAGTGGGCTTTATCCCAGTTCGGCCCCACGCCAACCTCGACCAGCAAGGGCACCGCAAGCTCTGCCACACCGGTCATCATTCGGGTCACTTCGGCCTTGACCCGCTCCAGTTCGGCATCCGGCACTTCCAGCACCAGTTCGTCATGCACCTGCATGATCAGCAGGGATTTCATCTGCTGCTCGGTCAGCCATTTCTGCACGGCGATGGTCGCCAGCTTGATCAGATCGGCGGCAGTGCCTTGCATCGGCGCGTTGATCGCCGCGCGTTCAGCGCCCTGGCGGCGGTTGCCGTTGCTGCTGCGGATTTCCGGCAGCCACAGCCGGCGTCCGAACACGGTTTCAACGTAACCCTGCTGGTGCGCCTGTTCACGCGTCACCCGCATGTATTCGGCGACGCCCGGATAACGCTGGAAGTAGCGGTCCATGTACTGCTGCGCGGCGGCGCGCTCGAGGTTGAGCTGGCGCGCGAGACCGAAGGCTGACATGCCGTAAATCAGGCCAAAGTTGATGACCTTGGCGTAGCGCCGCTGTTCGTTATCCACGGCTTTCACATCGACGCCAAAAATTTCGGCGGCGGTCGCGCGATGGATGTCCTCTCCCGCGGCAAACGCGCGCAACAGGCTTTCGTCGCGCGAGATGTGCGCCATGATGCGCAGCTCGATCTGCGAATAGTCGGCGGACACGATGTGCGAGCCCGGCGGTGCGATGAAGGCTTCGCGGATGCGCCGGCCTTCAGCGGTGCGGATGGGGATGTTCTGCAGGTTGGGATCGCTGCTCGCCAGCCGCCCGGTCACCGCAGTGGCCTGTCCGTAGTGGGTATGCACACGGCCGGTGTCGCGGTTGACCATACCCGGCAGCTTGTCGGTATAGGTTGATTTCAGTTTCGCCAGTCCGCGGTAATCGAGGATCAATTGCGGCAGCGGATGATCCAGCGCCAGCTCGGCCAGCGACTCCTCATCCGTCGACGGCGCGCCGGTCGGCGTTTTCTTGACCGGCTTCAGCCCTTTTTTGTCGAACAGCACTTCCTGGATCTGTTTCGGCGAACTGAGGTTGAACGGCTGACCGGCCTCGGCATGCGCACGCGCCTCGATGGCGATCATTTTCGTGCCGAACTCGGCCGACAGTTCGGCGAGCAGTTTCTGGTCGAGCAGCACACCGTTGCGTTCCATCGTATACAGCACGGCCATCACCGGCATCTCGATGTCGGCGTAGATGTGTTTCAGCTTTTCGTCGCCGGCAATGCGCGGATACAACGCGCGGTGCAATTGCAGCGTGATGTCGGCATCTTCGGCGGCGTACTCGCCAGCCTGTTCGATCGCCACCTGCTCGAAACCGATACGTTTGGCGCCGGTGCCGGTGACATCATCATAACTAATTGTTTTTATTGATAAAATTCTTTGCGCCATGGAATCCATGTCATGCCGCTGATGGCTTTCCAGCACATAGGATTCGAGCAGGGTGTCGTGAACGATACCGCGCAGCGCGATGCCGCAGTTGGCGAAAATATGGGTGTCGTACTTGATGTGCTGGCCGAGTTTGGCGTGACGTTCACTCTCCAGCCACGGCCGCAGTTTTTCCAGCACCCGCTGGCGTGACAGCTGATCCGGCGCGCCGGCATAAACATGGCCGACGGGAATGTAGGCGGCGTATCCCGGCTCCACCGCCAGCGAAATGCCCACCAGTTCCGCCGTCAGCGGATCGAGGCTGGTGGTTTCAGTATCGACGGCGGTCAGTTCGGCCGCTTCGATGCGGTTGATCCACTCATCGAGTGCAGCCTCAGTCAGCACGGTCTCGTAATGGCGCGGTACTGCAGCCGGCGCCGGCGAGACTGCAGCGGGTGTTGTTTCGGTCGGGGCGTCAGCGCCGCCGCCATCCAGTTCACGGCGCCAGGTCTTGAATTCAAAACGGTCGAACAGCGTCGAAAGCGTCGCGACATCCTGCGGCTGCGGCGCAAGCTCGTCGATACGCAAAGGCAGTTCGACATCGCATTTGATCGTCAGCAGATGGCGTGCCTGTGGCAGCCAGTCCAGCGACTGGCGCAGGTTTTCGCCGACGGCGCCGCCGATGTCCGGCGCATTTTTGACGATGTTGTCGAGGGTGCCGTACTGGGTCAGCCATTTCACCGCGGTTTTCGGGCCGACCTTGGGCACGCCGGGCACGTTGTCGACGGCATCGCCGATCAGCGTCAGGTAATCAATGATGCGCTCCGGCAGCACACCGAACTTCTGCTCGACGCCGGCAATATCCAGTTTTTCGTTGGACATGGTGTTGACCAGCGTGACCTGCTGCGTGACCAGTTGCGTGATGTCCTTGTCACCGGTGGATATCACCACGCGCATGCCGGCCTGTTCGGCCTGGCGGGCGAGCGTGCCGATGACGTCGTCGGCCTCGACCCCCGACACTTCGATCAGCGGCCAGCCCATCGCCACGATCGCTTCCTTTAGCGGCGCAATCTGCGCTGCCAGATCATCCGGCATCGCCGGCCGGTTGGCCTTGTATTGCGGGTACAGGTCGTCGCGAAAGGTTTTGCCTTTGGCATCGAACACGCAGGCGCTGTATTCCGCGGGGTAATCCTTGTGCAAGCGGCGCAGCATGTTGAGCACGCCGTAAATGGCGTTGGTCGGCTCGCCGCGGCTGTTGCTCAAGTCGCGGATGGCGTGAAACGCGCGGTAGAGGTAGGAAGAACCGTCGACGAGGAGCAGGGTTTTCATGCGGAATCGTGGCCACTGGAATGTGCGGCGGCGACTGCCGTCCGGCAAGGCGCCGATTATCGCAGAGTTCGTGACGCACGCCGCCTTTCAAAAGCCCTGCGAAAGCCGGATAATGTCGCCATACCGGAGTTATCCATGCGACGCATTCTGCAACTGACCATTCTTCTCGCCGCTTTCGCGGCTGTGCTGCCTGTCGTGCCGCCCGTTCTCGCGCAGGATCGCCTGAAAGCGCAGCCGATCCCGGAACCACCGCCACCACCGCCCGGCTTCGAGCTGGATCCGGCGCTGGAACCGCAGGTCACCATTCTCAAACGCGGCGAAGACAACGTTGAGGAATACCGCATCAGCGGCAAGCTCTATATGGTCAAGGTGACGCCGCCCCACGGCCGGCCCTATTACCTGATCGACGAGCGCGGCGACGGCAAGTTCTCGCGCCAGGAATCCCACGACACCGGCCTCAGGCCCCCGATGTGGGTGATTCATTCCTGGTAACAATGAAATGCGCCGCCGGCATGCCGGCGGCTGATGCACCTGCAAACCGAAGTGCTGATCGAACCGCTCCCCTTCAATGTCCGTCTTCACCACGGTAACCGCTGACGAACTGCGCCACTGGCTGCGGGATTATGCCGTCGGCGAGTTGCGTGACCTGCAGGGCATCAGCGCCGGCATCGAAAACACCAATTATTTCGTCACCACCACTGGTGGCCGCTACGTGCTGACGCTGTTCGAAAAGCTGACGCCATCGGAGCTGCCTTTTTACCTGAATCTGATGGCCCATCTGGCCGGGCGCGGCGTGCCCAGCGCCTGTCCGGTGGCCAATCGCGCTAATCAGTACCTCGGCCAGCTGAACGGCAAACCGGCGGCACTGGTCGCGCGACTGGAAGGCCGTGATGTGAGCGAGCCTACAGCCGTGCAGTGCGCCGCGGTCGGCGCCGTCATGGCAAAACTGCACCTCGCCGGCCAGTCTTATCCGGCGGCCATGGCCAATCCGCGCGGACCGCAATGGTGGACCGCCGTGCTGCCGGAAATCCTGCCCTTCCTGCCGGCGCATGAGGCTGCGCTGCTGCAGCAGGAAGTGGCGCTGCAAAACGCCGCGCGGCCGCCCGAATTGCCGCACGGGACCATCCACGCCGACCTGTTTCGCGACAACGTGCTGTTTACCGGCGCCACCGTGGCCGGCGTCATCGATTTTTATTTCGCCTGCACCGATGCCCTGCTCTACGACATCGCGATTGCCGTCAATGACTGGTGCGTTGACGCCGAAGGCCAACTCGATGCCGTCAGGGCCCGCGCGTTCCTCGACGCCTATGCCGCAGTGCGGCCTTTTACACCGACCGAACACGGCGCCTGGCCGATGATGCTGCGCGCCGGCGCGCTGCGGTTCTGGGTTTCGCGGCTGTATGACTTCCATTTGCCGCGTGCCGGCGAACTGACGCACGCCAAGGACCCCGGCCACTTCCGCCGCATCCTCGAGCTGCGTATCAGCCACAAATCAACCTTACCGGGACTGGCGCCATGAACGAGCTGGAAATCCGCCGATTCAAGGCCAACCGGGGCTGGCGATGGATTGTCGCCGGCGCCATGCTGTTTGGAAAAAATCCCGTGCAATGGATCATGATGCTTATTGCGCTTTTTGTGTTTTTCAAACTCCTGCTGTGGATTCCTTACGTCGGGCCGCTCGTCCTGCTGGCGGCGCCCATCGCGCTGGTCGGCCTTATCGAGGGCTGCCGTGCCATCGAATTCGGCAAACCGCTGGCATTCGGTTATTTGCTTGCCGGCTTTACCCGGAATACCAGGGCGCTGCTGGTGCTCGGCTCGCTGTCGATCGCAGCCAACCTGCTGGTGCTGATTGTCATGTCAGCCATTGGCGGAGACTCTTTCGAGGAAGTCATCAAGCTGTCAACGCAAGCCAAACTCACGCCGGAAAACGCCCGTGAATTAAGCGATGCCGCATCAGGGATTTTTGCCGCACTTGTGGCCGGGTGGGTGCTGTCGATTGCGGTGATGATGGCACTGTGGTTTGCGCCATTACTGGTTTATTACCGCAATCTCAAACCGCATGAAGCGATGTTGCACAGCTTTGCCGCATGCCGGAAAAACCTCGGCGCGTTTGCGGTCTACGGCGGAATTATTTTCTGTGCCCTGATCGTGATCATGCCGGTTGCCATGTCGGCACGTCTGCTGGATCTGGGACTGTTGCTGCTCGCGCCGGTCGTCATCCCCAGCATTCATGCGGCTTACACCGATATTTTCATCGATGCGCAGGCAACTCCTGAAGAAACAGCCGGCTGACGCAGTCAGACCGGCTCAGACAGCTTCCAGCCGGGCATAAGCCAGCGCCAGCCATTTCAGTCCCGAATCCCTGAAATTCACCTGCACCCGCGCGTCGTCACCGCCGCCTTCGGCATTGACGATGACGCCGGCGCCAAACTTGGCATGCGTTACGGCCTGGCCGATACGCCACGGGAAATCCCGCGACTGCAAAGACGGCGCCGAGGACTGCCCCGACAGACTGCGCGCCGGTGCGCCATACGAAGACGAACCCTGGCGCGCATAGGCCGATGCCTGTCGGGTGTGATTGACCCGTTGCAGCAGCGCTTCGGGCAGTTCGCGGAAAAACCGCGACGGCACGTTGTAGCGCGTCTGGCCATGCAGCATGCGGCTTTGCGCCAGTAACAGGTACAGCCGGCGCCGCGCACGGGTCAGCGCGACATACATCAGCCGCCGTTCCTCCTCCACGCCTTCCGCTTCGGCCATGCTGTTTTCATGCGGGAACAGTCCTTCCTCGAGCCCGGTAATGAACACCGCATGGAATTCCAGGCCCTTGGCCGAATGCACCGTCATCAGCTGCAGCGCGTCGGATCCGGCTTCGGCCTGGTGTTCGCCGGCCTCCAGCGCCGCATGCGTGAGAAATGCGGTCAGCTCGTCCATTTCCTCTTCGGGCGGCGTACCTTCAGCGGGGATCTGCGTCGCGCGTTCCTCGACAAACATCGCCGCGGCATTGACCAGTTCGTCCAGGTTCTCCAGTCGGTCCGCACCTTCCTTCTCGTTGCGGTAATGCGCGGTCAGGCCGCTGTGTTCCACGACATGGGCAATCGCCTCCGGCAGCGGCAGTCCCGCGGTGGCGCCACGCATGGCCTCAATCAGCTTCACAAAAGCGGCGATGCTCGCGGCCGCCTTGCCCGACAGTGTGTTGGCGCAGGCCGCCGCCCACAGCGTCATGCCGCCTTCTCGCGCCATACCCTGCAACTGCTCCAGGCTGCGCGCGCCGATGCCGCGCGTCGGGAAATTGATCACCCGCAGCAGCGCGCCGTCGTCGTCCTGATTGGCGACCAGCCGCAGATAAGCCAGCGCATGTTTGATTTCCTGGCGCTCGAAAAAGCGCAGGCCGCCGTAGACGCGGTACGGCATGCCCGCCGTAAACAGTGCATGTTCGATGACCCGTGACTGCGCGTTCGAGCGGTAGAGCACGGCCATATCGGCCAGCCGTTCGCCGGTCGCGCGCAGGTTGCGCACTTCCTCGACGATATAAGCCGACTCCTCGTAATCGGTGGCCGCTTCGAACACGCGCAGCGGCTCGCCCTTGGCATCTTCGGTCCACAGGTTTTTGCCGAGGCGCTTGCGGTTGTGCCCGATCAGCGCATTGGCGGCGTCGAGAATGTTGCCGTGGGAGCGGTAGTTCTGCTCGAGCTTGATCACCCGCTCGATATGGAAATCGCGCTGCAGGTCCTGCATGTTGGCCGTGGTGGCACCGCGCCAGCCGTAGATCGACTGGTCATCATCGCCGACGGCAAATATCGCGTTGTCTTTCCCTGCCAGCAGTTGCAGCCAGCGATACTGCAGGCGGTTGGTGTCCTGGAATTCGTCGACCAGGATGTGGCGAAAGCGTCCGGCATAGTGGTCACGCAGCGTGTCGTTACGCGCCAGCAGCTCGTAGGACCGCAGCAGCAGCTCGGCGAAGTCGACGACGCCCTCGCGCTGGCACTGGCGGTCGTATTCGGCATAAATCTCGATCATGCGCCGCGACATGTCATCGTACGGCTCGGCCTTGTCGGCGCGCTTGCCCTCTTCTTTCTGGGCGGCGATGAACCACTGCACCTGGCGCGGCGGGTAACGTTCTTCGTCGACGTTCATGCCCTTCATCAGCCGCTTCACCAGCGCCAGCTGGTCCTGGGTGTCGAGGATCTGGAACAGCTGCGGCAGACCGGCCTCGCGGTAATGCGCGCGCAGCATGCGGTTGCACAGTCCGTGGAAGGTGCCCAGCCACATGCCGCGGGTGTTGATCGGCAGCATCGCCGACAGCCGGGTCAGCATTTCCTTCGCCGCCTTGTTGGTGAAGGTCACCGCGAGCACGCTCATCGGGCTGATCTGCCCGGTCTGTATCAGCCAGGCCATGCGCGTGGTCAGCACGCGCGTCTTGCCGCTGCCCGCGCCGGCCAGGATCAGCGCGGACTGATGCGGCAGCGTGACAGCTTCGAGTTGATGTTCGTTAAGACCGGTGAGAAAGGATGGGGTCATTGCATGCGGTGGGATTTGCGTCGGGATTATACGTGACGCCTCTTTCCACCATCGTCCAGCCGTATCTCAGTCTGTGCTTTCAGCGCGTCTTATGCCCTGCCCCACGCAACGCACTTTCGAGACGGGACGCATCCTCCACCGTCGCCAGCCCCGCGACATTCACGTCATAACGAAGATCTTCCGCCACCCGATACGCGCGCACGGTGGCGGGATACCCGGCGCTGCGCAGTCGGTCAGCGGCGGCCAGCGCCGCCGCCTCATCGACCGCAGCAACAATCAAAGCGGAAGGCCCCCTGTGTGACATCCAGCGCGCCGCCAGCCGGCTCGACCCACGCCGGGCTGACCACCGCTTCGAGCGTCAGCGTTGCCGCCCCGGCAACACCCGACCACAGCAACACCAGCAACATCCCTAACCGAATCCACATGGCTGCCTCCGGCATGGCCGTGTTTACGACCGAAAAATACAGCGAACCGTTTATAATTGCCGCTTTCCGCACCCGCGGTTTCCCTTCAGCGATTTCCCCACCCAATCAGCATCATGCAGCAAAAATACAACCCGCAGATCATCGAGCGCGACGCACAGAAATTCTGGGATGACGGGCAAGCCTTTCGCGCCGTCGAAAACGGCGACAAGCCCAAGTACTACTGCCTGTCGATGTTCCCCTATCCCTCGGGAAAATTGCACATGGGCCACGTGCGCAATTACACCATCGGCGACGTGCTGACGCGTTACCACCGGATGAAGGGCTACAACGTGCTGCAGCCGATGGGCTGGGACGCCTTCGGCCTGCCGGCGGAGAACGCGGCAATGGCCAACGGCGTGCCGCCGGCGAAGTGGACTTACGACAATATCGCCTACATGCGGCAGCAACTGAAGTCGCTGGGTTTCGCCATCGACTGGAGCCGCGAAATCGCCACGTGCAAGCCCGACTACTACCGCTGGAACCAGTGGCTGTTCCTGCGCATGCTGGAAAAAGGCATCGCCTACAAAAAAACCCAGGTGGTGAACTGGGACCCGATCGACCAGACCGTGCTCGCCAACGAACAGGTTATCGACGGCAAGGGCTGGCGTACCGGCGCGACGGTCGAGAAGCGCGAAATTCCCGGCTACTACCTCGCCATCACCCGATACGCCGATGAACTGCTCGACGCGCTCGACACGCTGCCCGGCTGGCCGGAACGCGTGAAGGCGATGCAGGCGAACTGGATCGGCAAGAGTTACGGTGTCAGATTCGCGTTCCCGTACTCGCTCGACGGCAAGGCCGAAAAACTGTGGGTGTTCACCACCCGCGCCGACACCATCATGGGCGTCACCTTTGTCGCGGTCGCCGCCGAACATCCGCTGGCCACGCGCGCCGCGCAGGGCAATGCCAAACTCGCCGCCTTCATCGCCGAATGCAAACGCGGTTCGGTGATGGAAGCCGACATGGCGACGATGGAAAAAAAGGGCATGCCGACGGGGATTTTTGTCGAACATCCGCTGAGCGGCGAAAAAATCGAGGTCTGGGTCGGCAACTATGTGCTGATGGGTTATGGCGAAGGCGCGGTGATGGCGGTGCCGGCGCATGACGAGCGTGACTTCCATTTCGCCAAACAATATGGCCTGCGCATCACTCAGGTCATCGACGTCGCGGGCCAGCCGTTCTCGACCGACGCCTGGCAGGAGTGGTACGCCGACAAGGAACGCGGCGTGTGCACGCATTCCGGCAAATATGACGGCCTGAATTACGCTGCTGCAGTCGATGCCATCGCCGCCGACCTCGCCGCCAAAGACCTCGGCGAAAAACAGGTGCTTTACCGCTTGCGCGACTGGGGCGTGTCACGGCAGCGCTACTGGGGCTGCCCGATTCCGATCATTCATTGCAAGACCTGCGGCGACGTGCCGGTGCCGGACCAGGATCTGCCGGTGGTGCTGCCCGAAGACTGCGTGCCCGACGGTAGCGGCAACCCGCTTAACAAACGCGCCGACTTCGTCAATTGCCCATGCCCGAAATGCGGCCAGCCGGCGAAACGCGAAACCGACACCATGGACACCTTTGTTGATTCGTCCTGGTACTACCTGCGTTACACCTGCGCCGACAACGGCAAGGCCATGGTCGACGAGCGCGTCAACTACTGGCTGCCGGCCGACCAGTACATCGGCGGCATTGAACACGCCATCCTGCACCTGCTGTATTCGCGCTTCTGGAGCAAGGCGATGCGCGATCTGGGGCTGGTCAAGCTGGATGAACCGTTCAAGAACCTGCTGACTCAGGGCATGGTGTTGAATGAGATTTTTTTCCGTAAACCGGAAACCGGCCGCATCACTTATTACAATCCCGCCGATGTCGATGTCAGCGTCGATGCCCAGGGCAACCACGGCGGCGCCGTGTTGCGCGCCGACGGCCAGCCGGTGGAGTCCGGCGGTATCGGCACCATGTCGAAATCAAAAAACAACGGCGTCGATCCGCAGGCGCTGATGGAAAGCTACGGCGCCGACATCGCCCGCTTTTACATGATGTTCACCGCGCCACCCGAGCAGACGCTGGAGTGGTCCGACGCCAGCGTCGAGGGCGCGTCGCGCTTTCTGCGCCGCGTCTGGTCGTTGGGTTACGAAATTGCGCAGCGTCCGGCTACCGGTCTGCCGACCGCACTACCGGCGACGCTGGCCGCAGCACGACGCGAAATTCATGCCGTGCTCAAACAGGGCAACTACGACCTTGGTCGCCACCAGTTCAATACCGTCGCCTCGGCCACCATGAAAATGCTCAACGCGCTGGAAGGCGTGCTGAAAAGCAGCAGCGATGATGCCGCCAACGCCGTGCTACACGAAGGGCTTTCCATCCTGCTGCGCGTGTTGTCGCCGATCACTCCGCATATCACCCACCAGCTGTGGCGCGACCTCGGCTACGGCGAGGACATTCTCGCCGCATCCTGGCCGGAACCCGATGCCCAAGCCCTGGTTGAGTCGGAAATGGAACTGGTGGTGCAGGTCAACGGCAAAAAACGCGGCGACGTAAGGGTGCCGCGCGATGCCGACAAGGCCGCCATTGAAGCCGCCGTGCTCGCCCATGCCGAGGTGCAGAAGTTTGTCGCCGGGCAAGCCGTGAAAAAAATTGTTATCGTGCCGGGACGCTTGGTCAATATAGTGATCTGAACCGTGAAAAAAACGCTGCCCGTACTGATCTGCACCATGCTCCTCGCCGCCTGCGGCTTCCAGCCGCGCGGCACCGCCAATCTGCCCTTCGATACCCTGTATGTGCAGGCGACCGCGGGTTCGCAGTTCGCCAATCAGTTCCGGCGCATGGTCACCTCGGGCAGCAGCACCCGGATCATCGACAATGCCAAAACCGCCGAAGCCACGCTGGTGCTGATCAGCGAAAAACGCGAAAAAATCATTCTTTCGTTGTCCGGCGGCGGCCGCGTCAGCGAATACCTGCTGCGCTACCAGATGTCCTACCGAATGATCGACCGCAATGCGGTGGAAATCATCCCGGTTACTGAAATCTCGCTCAAACGCGACCTGTCCTACAGCGATACGGAAGCGCTGGGGAAAGAAGCCGAAGAAGCGCTGCTGTACCGCGACATGCAGAACGATGCCGTGCAGCAGCTGCTGCGCCGCATCCAGCTGACCAAACTCAACTCCTCCCCGGCAACACCCTGAAGCCTGTCGTAAGCCGGCGCATTCTGCGTTAGCATTGGCGGTAACAATGCGCCTGTCCTCCGAACAAATTGCCACACACCTGAAGCGGGAACTGCAACCGCTTTATACCGTCTTCGGCACCGAACCGCTGCTGGCGCTTGAAGCCAGCGACCGCATTCGCGCCAAGGCGCGCGCCGACGGCTACACCGAACGTGAAGTGCTGACCGCGGACTCCGGCTTTAAATGGAGCCAGCTCGCTCTGGCCGGCAGTTCGCAATCCCTGTTCGCATCGCGCAAGCTGCTGGAACTGCGCATTCCCACCGGCAAACCCGGCAAGGAAGGCGGCGAAGCCCTGCAAAACTACTGCCAGTCGCTGCCCCCGGACACGGTGACGCTGATCTACGTGCCCGATCTCGACTGGCGCGGTCAGAAGGCCGCCTGGTTTGAAGCCCTGGAGCGTGCCGGCATCGCCGTCGAAGCCAAACCGGTGCTGCGCCGCGCACTGCCGCAATGGATTGCCGGCCGGCTCAACCTGCAGCAGCAGGAAGCCGACACGGAGACGCTGGATTTCATTGCTGACCGTGTCGAAGGCAACCTGCTCGCCGCTTACCAGGAAGTGCAAAAGCTCGCGCTGCTGTTCCCGCCCGGCGCGATTGCCTTCGATCAGGTCCGCGAAGCGGTACTGGATGTCGCGCGCTATGACGTGTTCAACCTCGGCGAAATCATGCTCGACGGCGATCCACTGCGCGTCGCGCGGGTGCTGGACGGTCTGCAGGGCGAAGGCACCGCCGCGCCGCTGGTGCTGTGGTCGCTGTCGGAAGAAATCCGCGCCATCGGCAAGATCATCACCGGCGTCAACGGCGGCAAACCGGCGTCGATGATGCTGCGCGAAGCGCGCATCTGGGGCCCGTCACACCAGAGCGCAATGCAGAACAACCTGCGGCGTTTCACGCTCGGACAGGTCACCGAAGCGCTGCGTCATGCAGCCGTCATCGACCGCATGGTCAAGGGTCTGGTGCGCGGGGATGTCTGGGATGAATTGTTGCAACTGGCGCTGCGGTTTGCGCGCAACAATCCGGGGACGGTAAAGGCGCAGGCGCCGCGGCGCACCAGCAATGCGGCGTTTGCGGCACATCCGGCGTTGTTTTAGCCCTCTCGTTTTTTCGTTACCTCCTAAAACCAAGCAACTTCTGCCGGGGGTAGCCCGGTGGCGTTGCTTGGTTTTCTGCAGCGACAAGCACGCAAAAAAAGCTCCCTTCACCTGCTAGAATCCGTCCCATGGACGTACAAACCTACATGATCACCGTCGGCAAAGCCGCCCGCGCCGCATCGCGCGCGATGGCGGTCGCCGATACCAAGGCCAAAAACATGGCGTTGACCGCCATGGCCACGGCGATTGAGCACGCCGCCAAGGTGCTGCTGCATGAGAACGCCCGCGACGTCGAAGCCGCGCATGAAAAAAAACTCGATGCCGCAGCCATTGACCGGCTGACGCTGACGCCGGCGACCATTGAAGCCATGGCCGACGGTCTGCGCCAGATTGCCGCATTGCCGGACCCGATCGGTGAGATCAGCGGGCTGAAGTACCAGCCCTCCGGCATTCAGGTCGGGCAGATGCGCGTGCCGCTGGGTGTCATCGGCATCATTTACGAATCACGTCCGAACGTGACGGCGGACGCGGCCGGGCTGTGCCTGAAATCCGGCAATGCCGCGATCCTGCGCGGCGGTTCGGAAGCGCTGCAATCGAACCAGGCGATTGCCGCCTGCGTGCAGGCCGGCCTCAAAGCCGCCGGGCTGCCGGAAACCGCAGTGCAGGTCATCGCGACCGCGGACCGTGCGGCCGTCGGTGAACTGATCACGATGCAGGATTACGTTGATGTCATCGTGCCGCGCGGCGGCAAGGGTCTGATCGAACGGCTGATGCGCGAATCGCGAATTCCAATGATCAAACATCTGCACGGTGTCTGCCATGTCTACATCGACGACAAGGCCGATTTCGACAAGGCGCTGCGCATCGCCGACAACGCCAAGACCCAGCGCCTCGGCACCTGCAACACCATGGAAACGCTGCTGGTCGCGCGTGACATCGCGGCGAAAATCCTGCCGCCGCTGTGCAAGATCTATGCGGACAAAAAAATTGAACTGCGCGGCGATGATGCGGCGCGCGCGCTCGTGTCCGGCATCAAAGCCGCGACTGAAGAAGACTGGCATACCGAATACCTCGACGCGATCCTGTCGGTACGCATTGTCGACGGACTCGATGCGGCAATTGATCACATCGCACGCTACGGCTCGCAGCACACCGATGCCATCGTCACCGAAGACATCACCCGCGCGCGGCGTTTCCTGCGCGAAGTTGATTCGAGTTCGGTGATGGTCAATGCCTCGACCCGGTTTGCCGATGGTTACGAGTACGGCCTCGGCGCGGAAATCGGTATCTCCACCGACAAACTGCATGCGCGCGGGCCCGTGGGCCTCGAAGGACTGACTTCGCTGAAATACATCGTCTTCGGCGATGGCCACATCCGCGGCTGATTCGGGATCGCCCTTCGGGTTAATAATAACTATTTGTTTTTTAAAGAATTTTATCCATGAACCCAACAGTCGAAGTCAAAGTCCCGGATATCGGCGACTTCAAGAACATCCTGGTGATTGAAGTGCTGGTGAAACCCGGCGACACGGTCAGCGCCGAAGACTCGCTGGTGACGCTGGAATCCGACAAAGCGACGATGGACATCCCGGCGCCATCCGCCGGTGTTGTCAAAACCATCAGCCTGAAACCCGGCGACAAGGTGTCGATGGGCGCATTGATCCTGACGCTGGAAGCGCCCGTTGCAGCGGCGCCTGCCGCACAAGCGGCCTCGCCGGCTCCTGCTGCGGCAAAACCGGCGACCCCTGCGCCTGCGGCGCCGGGACCCGCCGCCGCGCCGAAATCCGACATCAAAGCCGATATCCACGCTGAAGTGGTCGTGCTTGGCGCCGGCCCCGGCGGTTACACCGCAGCCTTCCGCGCCGCCGATCTCGGCAAAAAAGTCG
>CAIZLW010000128.1 GCA_903933915.1 uncultured beta proteobacterium
GAACAACACGGCGACAAAAGCGATCATGCGCAGCAAACGCTGCAGGCGCGCAGCGTCTGTTTCGGGGGGCTGGATAACCTGGATCACGGCAAAAAAGGCGGGTTACGCCTGATGTCAGCGCGTCGCCAAATACTCGAACTCACGCGCCAGCTTCAACGCCGGCGCCGAGCGCAAATAATTCAGAAAACTCACGGCGGCCGGCTTGATCGCGGGTGTGGTCACCAGAAAATAGTCGCGCTTCCACGGGTAAGCGCCGCTTTCCAGCGCTTTCACGCTCGGCACCTTGCCGTCGATGCTCAGCACCGTCAGGCGGCTGTGATCGGCCTTGACCAGACCCAGCGTCGCAGTGCCGATCGAACCGGAAATACGGGTCAGCACTTCCATGGCATCGAGATCGTTTTCGGCAATCGGCAAATCGTTGCGCTTGAGCGCCTCGCCCACCGCAACATCCACCTCAGGCGAGATGCTGCGCAATGCCGCAGTTTCAGTTTCGGCCACGCCACGCATCACGACGCGAACCTGAGCACCACCGTCCCAGGTTGTTTTGCGCCCGGCGTAAATGTCGGCGATGTCCTTGCTGCTCAAACCTTTGGTTTTGCCGCCATTGGTGGCCAGGATCAGCGGTGTTTGCAGCCACGGATAAGCCTGACCGACTTCACCCGGCTTCAAGTTGCGTCCGGAAAGCGCGATGTCAAGCTTGCCACCCGCCAATGCGCGGATGCCGCCGGCCGTACCGATCGGCGGGTGCATCACCACCACATCAACCGACGGGTTGCGTTTTTTGTATTCCTCACCCAGCTTTTTGAGCAACGGCGTCATGGAACCCACGCCGCCCACGGTAATGGTTTCATGGGCGGTGCTGGAAGCCCAGGGTTCGCAACTGACCAACAAGTACGCCGAAGGCTATCCGGGCAAGCGCTATTACGGCGGCTGCGAATATGTCGATGTGGCCGAGCAACTGGCCATCGATCGCGCCAAAGCGCTGTTCGGCGCCGACGCCGCCAATGTCCAGCCGAACTCCGGTTCGCAGGCCAATCAGGCGGTGTTCATGGCATTCCTCAAGCCGGGCGACACGATTCTCGGCATGAATCTCGCGGCCGGCGGCCACCTGACGCATGGCATGGCGCTCAACATGTCCGGCAAGTGGTTCAACGTGGTTCCCTACGGCCTCAATGAAAACGAGGAAATCGACTACGACGCGATGGAAAAGCTGGCGCATGAGCACAAGCCCAAGCTGATCATCGCCGGCGCCTCGGCCTATGCACTGCGGATTGACTTCGAGCGCTTTTCGAAGGTGGCAAAGGCGGTCGGCGCCATTTTCATGGTCGACATGGCGCACTATGCGGGCCTTGTTGCCGCCGGCTTCTACCCGAACCCGGTGCCTCACGCCGACGTGGTGACGTCGACCACGCACAAGACCCTGCGCGGCCCGCGCGGCGGGCTGATCCTGATGAAGGCCGAGCACGAAAAGGCGATCAACTCGGCGATCTTTCCTGGCCTCCAGGGCGGCCCGCTGGAACATGTCATCGCCGCCAAGGCAGTGGCCTTCAAGGAGGCGATGACGCCCGAGTTCCGCGACTACCAGGAACAGGTAATCGACAACGCCCAGGTGATGGCCAAGGTCTTGAAGGCTCGCGGTCTGCGCATCGTTTCCGGGCGCACCGAGTCGCATGTCTTCCTGGTCGACCTGCAGGCCAAGAACATCACCGGCAAGGACGCCGAGGCCGCACTGGGGCGTGCCCACATTACGGTGAACAAGAATGCGATTCCCAACGATCCGCAAAAGCCCTTTGTCACCTCCGGCATCCGTCTCGGCACGCCGGCCATGACCACGCGCGGCTTTACCGAGATCGAAGCCGAGCAGGTCGCCGAACTGATCGCTGACGTGCTCGACGCACCGCACGACGAAGCGGTGCTGGCCCGCGTGCGTGACGAAGTCTCGGTCATGTGCAAGAAGTTTCCGGTGTATGGCTGATCGCCGATGAAATGTCCTTTTTGCAGCGAAGACAACACCCAGGTTGTTGACACCCGGGAAAACGAGGATGGCGACACCGTGCGCCGTCGCCGTCGCTGCCTGTCCTGCGACAAGCGCTTCACCACTTACGAGAGGGTCGAACTGCAGCTGCCGCAGGTGGTGAAGAAGAACGGCAGCCGCACCGATTACGACCGCGACAAGCTCAAGGCCAGCATGATGCTGGCGATGAGGAAGCGCCCGGTCACTACCGAAAGCATCGATCTCGCGCTCGACCGCATC
>CAIZLW010000129.1 GCA_903933915.1 uncultured beta proteobacterium
CCCTGTATCCATCTGCGTGCCGATGCGCGTCTGGGCAACGGCTTCTGCCCGAACAACCAGAGCGCAACGACGGTATCACTGAACGACCTCTTCGGCGTACTGAGCCCGCTGCCGCGTGAAATCATCATGCGTACCGGGCATCTGCTCGCCGCGCGTGCTGCCGGCTACGAGCCGGTGACCGTGGACATCCGCGGCAACAAGGCGACCAATGGCGAATACCTGTTCCCGATTGCCAACGGCATTCTCGGCATGGGCGGCCTCGGCGGTATCAGCATGCCGGAAATGGTCGAGGTCGACCTGACCAAGACCGCACTGCCGTTTTTCTTCAGCTCAATGCCGTGGACTCTCGACCGTCGCTTGAGCCCCGGTGGTTGCAAGGATGGTTGTGAAACCACGCCGCAGCCGCTCGACCCTTACCCGTTCGAAGGCCTCGATCCGCGCACTCAGGCGCGCAACATTCCGGTCGGCACTTACAACGATCCGAAATTCACCGCGGCACCGCTGAGCGATGTACGCAATCGCGTCCTGTCCCATATGACCCGCATCGGCACTGCCGAGCCCGCGGTGTATGACTTCAACGGCGATGCCACCGTGCTGGCCTGGCCGCCGGCCGATCCGGATGCGCTGCCGATCCACGCCACGCCGCAGATTGCTTACTGCGCGAAAGGCGCAGCCGCGGGCAATACCAGTTGCATGCAGCCGGTGTCGCCGCCGGTGTGCGTCGCGCCGTTGGTGCTGCAGAACGGTTCCTGTGTGCAGGCGCTGATCACGGTCGCTGCCGAAGCACCGCCGGCACCGCCGACCTTTACCACGCCGGTGACGCCGCCGGTCACCCCGCCCGTGACGCCGCCCGTTACACCGCCGGTGACGCCCCCGACGCCGACCGTGGATACCGTCACCATCAGCCGTGTGGTGTGGGTCCCGATTGGCGGTCTGCGTGGCCTGCGTGTCATCGCCAAATCGTCGCAACCCGGCGGCCCGATTCCCAATCTGCTGGTGACGGCTTTTGACGGCGCCAATGTACTGCTGCCGCAGACCGCGATGACCCGCTCGATCGTGCCGATCGCTACGGATGTCGGTGCGGTGCAGTGCTCGGCGGCCGATCCCTGCTGGCAACTGCCGCTGACCCGACTGCCGCGCAACGTCAAGCCGAGCTCGGTGGTGGTGCAGTCGAGCAAGGGCGGTACTGCGACGGCGCTGCCTACCAACAATCAATCGTTCTGATCGGGGGCGCCATGAACCATTCATCCAACGCTGCCCTGAACTTCAATGTCGAGCAAGGAAACACCATGATTTCCAAAGCAATCGTATGCCTGCGTAGAGCGCGCAACACCGCCGCAGCCCTCGGCCTGATCATCGCATCTGGCTTCACTCTGACGCCGATGGCGGCGCAGGCCGCCACGTCGGTGACGATCAGCGGCGAGATTTCGCGCATCACGCTGACCACGCCGGGCGATTACTGGTCGGCCGGCACCCTGGTGATCAGCGGTCAGTACGTGACCATCCCGCGTAATCTGCTGATTGATCTGGCGGCGAACCGGCTGACGCTGTGGCAGTTCTTCGATCAGGCACCGGCGGCGTGCAAGGCGCTCGGCGAGACCGGGCTGACCAGCACCGATCGCTGCAACACCTCGGGCACCGGCGCTTACGCCAGCATTGCTGCGAACCGCACCAACGGCGGCAACATCATTGCCGGCGACATGCTGATCGATAAGGGGCAGGAAGTGGTGACTGGCGCGGTGACCTATATCAATCACGACGACGGTTATCTGCGTATCAACGGCGTCCTCGGCGACCCGAGCACCGGCATGATGGCGCGGATGAATGATCCGACCCAGCGCCATACCGTGCAGCAGGGTCTCGGTTGCGCTGCGGACAGCCCCAATTGCAGCGCCGACCCGCGTTTTACCAATGACCCCGACAACTACACCAATACCGCAGTGACTGGCTATCCGATGTGCATCCCCAGCCGGGTGGCGCGGACGTTTGTCGGCCTCGAAGCGCAGGGCAACGGTCCGGCGGACCCGAACTTCTCGCCTGCAGTGCCGGCGCAAATCGCGCAGTCGAGCGCGCTCGATCCCGCCCGCGGCGACGTGTTGTGCCCCGACACCAATCGCCCGGTGACGCCGAGCGGCCTGGTCAATGATTCGCGCTTCATGGCGCCGATCCGCCTCGGTGACGAGGTCAAGCTCGAAGGCAATTTCGAGACCGTCAACGGCGTGCGTTTCCTGTCCTTCCACAGCTCGGTCACCGAGATCGCGCTGGAGACGCGGCGCAATCTCAGCCAGCCGGACTATCTCGCGCCCGATGAGGTGGAGCAGGACGCGCCCGGCTACGAGAACCTGCGCGCGCGCACGCTGCTGATCGGTTTTTCGACGCTACGCCCCGATGTGCTGCTGTGGACCCTGCACTATGATCCGGTGACCAACAGCCGTGTCGAGAAGCCCTGGGCTTCGGTGCGCGCCTGCGATCTGATCGGTGGCGCGGGGGACTGCAGTGCCAAAGGTCTGGTCCCGGGTGTTGGCGGCCATATCTGGAAAATCCGCTACAACGTGGATTTCGCTCAAGGATCGCAGGAGGTTACGGATAATCCCTGCAGTAATCTGCGCGCCGAGCCGCGTTTCGGTACTGGCTTCTGTCCGGTCAATCTGAGCACGCCTGCGGGTTCGATTGCCGAGCAGCTGGCGATTGTCAGCCCGATGCCGCGGGAAATCATCGCGCGCACCGGCCACCGGCTGGCGGCGCTCGCTGCCGGCATCACGCCGACGACGGTGGATATCAAGGGTACGCCGGCCACCAATGGCGAGTATCTGGTGCCGCTGGGCGCCAATCTCGGTGGCGTCGGTTTCCCCGAATGGCAGGAATTTGACCTGACCAAGATGGCCTGGCCTTTCCAGTTCACCGGCCTGCCGTGGACGCTGGATCGCCGCTTGAGCCCCGGCGGTTGCAAGGATGGTGTTTGCGAATCGACCCCGCAGCCTCTGGATCCCTATCCCTTTGAGGGGGTAGACCCGCGCCTGCAGGCACGCACGCTGCCGACCGGTCCCTACAACGATCCGCGTTTCACCGCGGCGCCGCTGAGCGATGCGCGCAACCGCATCCTGTCCTATGTGACGCCGGTGGGTGGTACGTTTGATTTCAACGGCAATGCCAGCGTACTCGCGTGGCCGCCGATTGATCCGCCGACCTTCGCGGTCGCAGTGACGCCGGCAGAGACCTTCTGTGCGTCGAGCGCCGCCAGTTGTGCGACGACAGTGGCGCCGCCGGTGTGTTCAGCCCCGCTGGTGCTGCGTAATGGCGCCTGCATGCCGGCGGAATTGCTGGCTGCAGCGCCGGCACCGCGCAATCCGCCGGTGGTACCGGTGGTGACGCCGGTGATTGCGCCGCCGCCGGTGCCGGTGGTGACGCCGGTCGCGACGCCTGATACGGTGACCATTGAGGGTGTGACCTGGACGACGTTTGGCGGTCAGCGCGGGATCATGGTGGTGGCCAAAACCTCGCAGCCTAACGGCCCGGTTCCCTCACTGTTTGT
Organism: uncultured beta proteobacterium; assembly: GCA_903933915.1. Taxonomy (GTDB): domain Bacteria; phylum Pseudomonadota; class Gammaproteobacteria; order Burkholderiales; family SG8-41. The sequence continues at coordinate 3,533 of CAIZLW010000129.1, forward strand.
GACGGGTTTCAATAACCAAAACATCATATTGCCGCAGACCGCGATGCGCCGCGTGACGACCCCGATCGATCTGCTGCTGGAAGCCACCGATCCGCGTGATCCTAGGCGGGTGATCGGCACCGTGCCGTGCTCGGTGGCCAGCCCCTGTTGGCAACTGCCGATAACCCGCATTCCTGGCGACGCGGCCCGTATCAAGCCGACCTCGGTAACGGTGCAGTCGAGCAAGGGTGGCAGTGCGACGCGGGTGGCGGCCAACGGCCCGGGTTTCTGATCGACGGAACGATGGTGTCAGCGGACGGTGATCCCGTCCGCCATTGAAAACACCACGGGGCCTCGCAAGAGGCCCCGTTTTTTTGGTGCAGCTTTTGCTGCTGAACGCGGCATCAACAGCTTCAGCGGACGGTGATCCCGTCCGCCATCAAAACACCACGGGGCCTCGCAAGAGGCCCCGTTGTTTTGGCGCAGCTTTAGCTGCCGATGCAGGGAGATCATCCCGGCGAGCGCGCGTCGTTCAGCGGCAGCGTTGGTGGTGTTCGGGATTGCGCGGGGCTTTGTACGGCGCGCTGGCAGTTCAGCCCGCGAGGATGCGCTGAGCAGGCCATCAAGCGGCTGACGCCGGGCAGCCTGCTGCGGCGCCGGTCGTGTCAGTCGCGGTCCTGCAGAAGGTCAGGCTGCGGCCAGTTGCGCCGGGCGCTTGGCTTGTTCTGCAACTGCCGTTGCGGCGATTTCCTCGGGCTGGCAAAGCGTCAGTTCGCGTTCGAACAGCACCCGTGCTCTGATCAGACCTTTGATTGCAACGCTGTAGGTGATCTGGCGGTTACGGTGAATCGAGCCGATGAAGGCGTGAAGGATGACGCCGATGCCGTAGCGAGTGCTGACGACGTTGCCGGGCTGGTGGCAGGGCAATTGGATTTTTCTTCGCGTCGACTTGGCCATTTGCGGATTCTCGTAACGTTGAGGATGTGATCAACAGCGCAGTGTCGGACGCCTGCTGGCGACGTTACTGTAGCGTTGTCAGATAAAATTTATCTGATACTAATGCTAATTATGATAAAATGGAAATGATTCCGGTGGATTTTTTGGGTCCACGCGCCTTGGGTTGCTGCAGTGAGCCAGGCGGGCAGCACTGCCAGCGAGTCCGCGCTTTAATGCGGAAAATTTTAAAATGCTTTTATAAACAAATGGTTATAAGAGTGCAGGGAATGAGCACTGCCTGCGGTTTACCGGGTTTACTCCCGTAACCTATGGGGGCTGTGGGTGGTGCTCAGTCCGGCCGTGGCCGGTCAGCGGCGGGTGGGCTTGAGGTCTTGCGCGGCGAGGTGCTGCAGCAAGCGCTGATGTTCAACGGTGATGGCGGTCAGGGCGGCTGGGAAGTCGGCGGCGTTGTCGGCATGGGCCAATTGCTCCAGGGCCATCGCGCTTTCACCCAGCGGACGGGTGCCGACCATGTAACAGGCGCCTTTGAGGCGATGTGCACTACGCTGAACGGCGCCAACATTACATTCGCGCACTTCGGCTTCAAGCTGCTGCAGGTCGGTGGTCAGCGTATCAAGGAATTGCTGCAGAACTTCACGCCGCAACGCGTCGTCATCGCCCAGGTATTCCAGCAGTACGCTGTCGTCGATGGGTGGCGCAGAGGCCGATTGTTTGGTCAGGTTCAAGGGTTCGGACATGGGCTTATCGGCGGTGAATGAGGGGCAGTGAATGAGGGGCAGTGAATGAGGGGTAGTGAGATAATCAGCAATCAGCAATGAGCAGTGTCGATGGGTGCCTTTGGTATCCAGGACCATCCCCTTGATCATATTATAAAAAGTTAGGAACTCGCCAGCGGGCGGTGATCCCTCCGTGGATCAGCAATCGCTTGCATCCATAGCCACCATGCCATTGCTCAAAAAATTAACTGCGCTTCGCGGCTTGTCCCCGCAACGGATGGCGAGTGTGCTGGGGATCATCTTCATGGTTCTCATCCTGGGCAGGGGCGCGATTCAGCTGAAGGTCACTTACGATCAGAACGCCGAACGCTGGCTTGACCATGTCGCCGGTGACCTGGTCAAGCTGTCGGCGTATATCGATCAGAATTTCGATACTTCATTTCTGCTGCTCGACAGCGTGACGCAAATGGTGCTCGTGAAGGGCATTGGTGATGCCGAGGGATTGCGCAAGGGGATGTCCGGAATCGCGCTGCACCAAACCCTGAAAGACCGCATGGCCGCGCTGCCGCATGTGGATGTGGTGACGGTGATTGCCGACGACGGCGAAATCATCAATTCCACCCGCAGCTACCCGCCGCCCAAAATCAATCTGGCGGATCGTGATTATTTTGTCGATGCAATGGGTGGGAATGGTGCTGGTGGGAATGGTGCGGCTGGGAATGGCGCCGGGGCGAGCCAACACACGATCAGTGCACCCATCGCCAACCGGGCTAACGGGACCTGGCATTTTTATATCAGTCACAAACTGACCGGCGACCGTGGTCAGTTTATCGGGATGGTGGTGATCGGTCTGCGCATCGGCTTTTTTGCTGATTTTTTCGAGCGCATGCAGTTGTCCGCAGGCAGCACCATCTCGATGTATCGAGACGATTTCATGTTGCTTTCGCGATGGCCGCGCAATGACAGCCTGCTGGGTAAAAGCCTCAGCGGCGGCGCCATGCCGGGGATTCTGAAGAACAATCCGTCCGGTGCCGGCGTGATTTTTTACAACGGCCCGCGATTCTCTGATCAGAACCAAAAGGACATTCGCATCGTCGGTGCGCGCAAGCTGGAGCGCTATCCCGCTTTGCTGACGCTGACGGTACCCGAATCGGTCTTTCTGGCGCAGTGGCGGGTATTGAAGTGGACCATCGTCGCAGTCACCCTCATGGGGCTGGCGGTTGCGGCCGTTTTTGCGTGGTTTTTTATCCGGCTGCTCAGGCGCCGTGAAGAGGATCTGAAGGAGATGGATCGGTTGCGGCTGCGTGCAGAAAATGCCAGCCAAGCCAAATCGCAGTTTCTGGCGATGATCAGCCATGAACTGCGCACGCCGCTTAGCGGCTTGCTCGGATTCTCGGAATTGCTCAAGGACACACCGCTCAATGCCGAACAGAAGGATTATGCTGAAATGGCGCATGCCAGCGGCATCCTGTTGCTCGACATCATCAACGATGTGCTCGACATCTCAAAGATCGAAGCCGGCGAACTGACAATCCATACGTCGAAGTTTTCCCCGCGGGAACTGGCGGCTGACGTGGTTGCCCTGTATTCGCAAAATGCCCGCATCAAGAATATTTCCCTTGATTTCGAGGCTGCAGATGATGTTCCTGCGGCATGTTTCGGGGATCCGCAGCGGCTGCGGCAGGTGCTGTCGAATCTGGTCAACAACGCGATCAAGTTTACGGAGTCGGGCAAGGTGCAGGTTGTCATCAGCGCCTTGCGCGCCGAATCCGCAAAGGTCACGCTGCGCCTTGAGGTTTTTGACACCGGCATCGGTATTGACGCTGCAGCCCTGGAAAAGTTGTTTCAGCGCTTCGTTCAGCTGGATGCTTCGCTATCACGACGCTACGGCGGCACCGGACTGGGCCTGTTCATTTCGAAGCAGTTGGTCGAACTGATGGGCGGGCGCATTGGTGCCAGCAGCCGCAGGGACCTGGGTTCGCAGTTCTGGTTTGAGCTTGAGCTTGAGGTTGAAGATGATCTTGCCGTTGCAGCAGCAGCGGTCACTGCGAACTGAACTGCCTGTACGGCGTCTGCATGATCCCGTTATGATGGCATCGGCCGCTGTCGGTGTTCGTCCCTGATCCGTCTGCTTGATGGCCTTCAATTCCGGGGACTGGCCTGCGTAGCGGAACCGGATCGGCATGAACACAACAGCACGGAATAACGCGCCCGCCGCTCTCCCGGTGCTGGCCGTCATTCTGGCGGCGCTGGCGATGATCGGCCCGTTCACGATCGACACCTATCTGCCGTCGTTCCCGCACATCGGCGCCGAGTTTGCGGCGACGCCGGCGCAGTTGCAGCAGACGCTGAGCCTGTACCTGTTCACGCTGGCGTTGATGACGCTGTTTCACGGCACGCTGTCCGATTCCTTCGGCCGGCGGCCGGTGATTCTGGCCAGTCTTGCGGTCTACGCCTTGGCCTCGATCGGTTGCGCCATGGCGGCGAGCCTGCCGCAACTGTTGCTGTGGCGTGCGCTACAGGGGTTTTCCGCCGGTGCCGGCATCATCGTCGGCCGTGCCATCATCCGCGACAGCCTCGAGGGCCATGCCGCCCAGCGCCTGATGTCGCTGGTGACGATGATCTTCAGCATTGCCCCGGCGATTGCGCCGGTGATCGGCGGCTGGCTGCAGGGGGCCATCGGCTGGCGTGCCATTTTCTGGTTCCTCACCCTCTACGCGCTGTTATTGATTGCCGGGACTGTGCGCTGGCTGCCGGAAACGCATCCGCTTGCAGAACGCCAGCCGTTTCATGCCGGTCCGCTGCTGCGCAACTATCGGCGACTGGGCAGTGATCGCCGGCTGGTGCTGCTGTGTGTGATGATCGCTTTCAATTTTTCGGGTTTTTTCCTGTATATCGTGTCGGCGCCGGCAGTCATTTACGGCCTGCTCGGCATGACCGAAAAGGATTTTGCCTGGCTGTTTGTTCCGGGCATCGGCGGCGTGATGATCGGTGCGTTTTTCTCCGGCCGTCTGGCCAGCCGCATCACGCCGCGCCGTAGCGTGAGCATCGGCTTCATGATCATGTGCGCGGCAGCGGTATTCAATATCGCCTATTGCGCGCTGCTGCCGCCGGCGTTGCCGTGGACGGTGCTCCCGGTGATGATGTATACCGTCGGCATGGCGCTGGCGATGCCCAGTGCGACCTTGCTGACGCTGGAGCTGTTTCCCAAGCTGCGCGGGATGACGTCGTCGCTGCAGGGCTTCGCGCACAGCCTGTTTGCGGCGCTGACCGCCGGGTTGCTGTCGCCGCTGGTTTCCGGGCAGGCGCTGACACTGGCGCTGGCCATGGCTGCGTTGATGTTCATGGGCTGGCTGGCGTGGATCAGTTATCTGAAAGTGACTCGGGGTTAAACGGCGCTGTGCTTGCCGCCTGGCGTTTAGTACCCGGAAGAATGGCGGGGTTCGATGAGCACTGAATTTGAATCGGCCGGTCTGGCGGTGATGGTGGTGCTGGGTGTGGTGGCGATCGCCGGCCTGCTGCTGCTGTATGCGCGGCAGCGGTCCTATGCCGTGGAACTGCGGCAAAGTGAGGCGCGGCTGCGCACCATTGCCGGGCATATCGGTGAAGGCCTGGCTTTGTATGACCGTGACGACCGGCTTATTTTTTTCAATGAGCCCTATCGCCGGATGCAGGAAGCCGCCACCGCCAATCTCCGCCCCGGCATGTTGTTCGAATCACTGGCCATGGACCGCGCACGCGTGCTCAAGGCCATGGGCGAAATCGATGACGTCAATGCGTTTGTCGTCGAGCGGGTGGCGCGACACCGTAATCCCGACGGCCGCGTGATCGAGCGTCGCCGGCCTGACGGCGGTTATCACCTGATCCGTGAGGGCCGCACCGCGGACGGGCAGATCGTGGTCTCCTTTGTCGATATCACCGAACTCAAGCGCCGCGAAGCCGCGTTGCAGGAAAGCGAAGGGCGGCTGCGCGCGATTATCGCCGCGGAGCCGGAATGCGTGGCCATCGTCGCCCCGAATGGCGATCTGCTCGACATGAATCCCGCCGGACTGCGCATGCTGGAGGCGTCCAGCCTGGCAGAGATGCGGCGCTGGCCGTTTCTCAACCAGATCGCGCCCCATTACCGCCGCGCTTTTGTCCGTCTCCAGCACAGCGTGCTCGAGGGGCAGAGCGGTGTGCTGGAGTTCGAGGCTTTCGGTATTCACGGCAAGCGCTGCTGGCTGGAAATTCATGCGGCACCGTTACACGATGTGTCGGGCAAGATTTCGGCGCTGCTGGGCATCGCCCGCGACGTCACCGAGCGCCGGCTGGCGCGCGAGGCGCTGGCAGCAGAACGCAATCTGCTGCGCACGGTGATCGACAATCTGCCGGACCGTATCCGCGCTAAGGACCGCAATCTGCGCTTCATGCTGGCCAATGCCGCCTGGCTGCAGGCCCGCGCACCGGAGCGGTCCGATGTTTTGGGTCTGCGCAACAGCGATCTGCTGCCGCCGGATATCGCGGCGCGGGTCGAGGCCGAAGACCGCGCCGTGCTTGAAAGCGGGCAGCCCAGCCCGCTGCACGAAGTGATGATCGGTTCCGCAGAGAATCCGCGCTGGTATGTCACGGCGAAAATGCCGCTGCGTGACAGCGCCGGCAATGTCACCGGCCTGGTGGCGATCAGCCGCGATGTCACGGATTTCAAGCGGCGTTCGCTGGAAGTGGAAAAACTCAACCTCGAACTCGAAGCCCGGGTTGCGGAGCGTACGGCGCAGTTGACAGTTGCCAACGAAGAACTCGAGGCTTTCGCGTCTTCCGTATCGCACGATCTGCGCGCGCCGCTGCGCCATATCGACGGCATGGCGGCGGCGCTGCTCGAGGACTTCGGCGCCGATGTGGATGAGGCGGGGCGCGATTATGTCGCGCGCATCCGCGGCGCTGCCCAGCGCATGACGGCGCTGATCGAGGACCTGTTGCGGTTGTCCCAGGTGACGCGGACGGCGCTGAAAATCGTCGATGCCGATCTCAGTGGCATGGCGGTGGCGATTGCCGATGAACTGCGGCGGGAGCATGACGGACGCGAAGTGGCTTTTACCGCAGCGCCCGGGTTGCGGGTGCGGGGCGATGCGGGATTGCTGCGCGCCGCGCTGATGAATCTGTTGCAGAATGCCTGGAAATTTACCGGCAGGCGGACGCAGGCCCGCGTTGAATTCGGTACGGCGTCGCGCGACGGTGGCATGGTGTATTTCGTGCGCGATAACGGTGCCGGATTCGACATGGCGCATGCCGACCGGCTGTTCGGTACCTTTCAGCGGCTGCATACCGAGGGTGAATTTCCCGGCACCGGCATCGGCCTGGCGACAGTGCGCCGGATCATGCGCCGTCATGGCGGCGAGGTCTGGGCGGAATCCGCGCCCGATGTCGGTTCAACCTTTTATTTCACCCTGGGCGGCCGTTTTGCAGCGCCTGCGTATGCGCTTGCAGCCCCCGAAGTCCTGCTGCTGGCCGCAGAACCGGCGGCGCTGGCGTCGACCGAATCGAGCGCGGTGATTCTGCTGGTGGACGATGATGCGGACGTGCTGACCTTGTCGATCCGCGCACTGCGGCCCGCCGGTTACGAAATCCTGACTGCAGGAACCGGTGAGGTGGCGATGGCGATACTGCGTTCACGCGCGGTCGGCGTCATCGTTTCCGATTTTTCCATGCCCGGGATGAACGGGGCGCAGCTGCTGGCGCAGGCCGCGGCGCTGCAGCCGGCGACACTGCGTATCATCGTCAGCGGACAGACCATGAACCGGGCGATGCAGGCAGGGCTGCACAATGGCGCGATCCACCACTACTTCGAGAAACAGCACAGTTACGAACCGGTGCAGGCCTGCATTCGCGACTGGCTGGACGCACAGCGCGGCAAATAAGTCAGGGCTTGCGGGAGACTACGCAGCGCTCAGCACTGTTCCCAGGGCAGGCTGTCAAAGCGCCAGCCGGTGGTCGACCCGCGATGGTGGTTATCGTCGAGTTCGCCTTCAAAACCGTGCAGGACATTGAAGACCTGGGTAAACCCGGCTTCTTCCAGTGCGCGTCCGGCATCGAGCGAGCGGTTGCCGCTGCGGCAGATCACCACGACAGGACGGTCGACGCTGGTCGCTTTTTTGACGTGGGCGACAAAATGCGGATTGATGTCCCAGTTCGGACCGTCGTTCCAGGCGATGTGGATGGCGCCGACGGGATGGCCGACGAACAGGTATTCCATTTCGCTGCGGCAGTCGACGAATACCGCGTTCCGGTTTTGCTTGAGGAATTCGGCGGCTTGTTTGGGTTCTAGGTGTTTCATGGGTGCACCCGTACTGGACAGAACGCGCATTATAGGCGGCTGCCGGCCGTGACGTAAGTCCATGATAAAATTCGCACTTTCCATGCAGCCTTCGCGCCATTCCGGCGCCTTTCATCAGCCATGACTTCCCGCATCCAGCAACTGCCCGAACTGCTCAAACGCCGCATCCTGATTCTCGACGGCGCGATGGGCACGATGATCCAGAACTACCAGCTGGACGAGGCAGCGTATCGCGGCGAGCGGTTCAAGGACTTCGCCCACGATGTGAAGGGCAACAACGATCTGCTGACGCTGACCCAGCCGCAGATCATCCGCGAAATCCACGAACAGTATCTCGATGCCGGCGCCGACATCATCGAGACCAATACCTTCAATTCGACCGCGGTCGCCATGGCGGATTACCACATGGAGGATCTGGTCTATGAGTTGAACGTCGAGGCGGCGAAAATTGCGCGCGCGGCGGCGGACAAATATGAAGCGATGGATCCGGCGCGGCCGCGCTTTGTTGCCGGCACGCTGGGTCCGACCAACCGCACGGCGTCGATTTCGCCGGACGTCAACGATCCCGGTTTCCGCAATATCAATTTTGACCAGTTGGTGGAGACTTATACCGAAGCCGTGCGCGGGCTGATCGACGGCGGCGCCGACATTCTGATGGTCGAGACTATTTTCGATACGCTCAATGCAAAAGCCGCGTTGTTCGCGATCGACCAGTATTTCGAAGTGAATGGGGTGAAAGTCCCAATCATGATTTCCGGCACCATCACCGATGCCTCCGGCCGCACGCTGTCGGGCCAGACACCGGAAGCGTTCTGGAATTCGCTGTGCCACGCCAAGCCGCTGACCATCGGCCTCAACTGCGCGCTGGGCGCGCAACTGATGCGCCCGTTCATCGAAGAACTGTCGAACGTCGCTGACACCTTTGTTTGCGCTTATCCGAACGCGGGTCTGCCCAATCCGCTGGCGCCGACCGGCTACGATGAGTTGCCGGAAAATACCGCCGAGTACGTGCTCGATTTCGCCAAAAGCGGGTTTATCAATATCGCCGGTGGCTGCTGCGGCACCACGCCGGCGCATATCCGCGCCATCGCCGAGGCGGTGAAAAATGTGCCGCCGCGCAAAATTCCGCA
>CAIZLW010000130.1 GCA_903933915.1 uncultured beta proteobacterium
CTGACAGCATTGCCCCCGACCAGCGGCGCGCCGGCGGCGCGCGCAAACATCTGTTCGGCAATCTGCCGCAATTCGGCGCTGGCGCGCGACGAGGCGTTGTTGCGGACCTGCGATGGTGCGGAAGTGGCCATGGCTCGCCTTGGACCGGTACGAATCCTGTTACATCAGGACAATGTCGAACTGCTCCTGATTGTAGGCCGACTCCACCTGCAGCGAAATCGGCTTGCCGATGAAATCCGAGAGCATGGCCAGGTTTTGTGACTCTTCGTCGAGAAACATGTCGACCACCTGCTGCGAGGCGAGGATGCGGAATTCGCGCGCGTCAAACTGGCGCGACTCGCGCAGCAATTCACGCAGCACCTCGTAACACACGGTCTGCGCCGTTTTCAGTGCGCCGCGTCCGGCGCAGGTCGGACAGGACTCGCACAGGATGTGGGCAAGGCTCTCGCGCGTGCGTTTGCGCGTCATCTCCACCAGCCCGAGCTGGGTGAAGCCGTTGATGGTCATCCGCGTACGGTCGCGCGCCAGCGCCTTGCGGAACTCGTTGAGCACGGCGTTGCGGTGCTCCTCGGTGTCCATGTCGATGAAATCGATGATCACGATGCCGCCGAGATTGCGCAACCGCAGTTGGCGCGCGATGGCCTGTGCCGCCTCGAGATTGGTCTTGAATATCGTATCGTCGAAAGTGCGCCCGCCGACAAATCCACCGGTATTGACGTCGACCGTGGTCAGCGCCTCGGTCTGATCGATGATCAGGTAGCCGCCGGATTTCAGGTCCACCCGTCGTGCCAGCGCGCGCTCGATGTCGTCCTCGACATTGTGCAGGTCAAACAGCGGACGCTCCCCCTGGTAATGCGCCAGCCGCGGCACCACGTTCGGCGTGAACTGCCGGGCGAAATGACTCATTGCCTGATGCGTCTCGTTCGAATCGACGTAGATGCGTCCGGTGTCCTCATGTGCGAAATCCCGCAGCACGCGCATGCTGAGATTAAGGTCCTGATAGAGCAACGCCCGCGGCGGCGCCTTGCGCGCCTGCTCCTGGATGTCGTGCCAGTGTTTGCGCAAATATTCGACGTCGGAAGCCAGTTCGCGGTCGGATGCGGCCTCCGCCATGGTGCGAATGATAAAGCCTCCCTTTTCGTCGGGCGGCATCAGCTGCTGCAGCTTCTCGCGCAGATGCACGCGCTCTTCTTCGTCTTCGATGCGCTGGGAAATACCGATATGCGATTCCTGCGGCAGGTAAACCAGCAGGCGCCCGGCAATGCTGATCTGCGTCGACAATCGCGCCCCCTTGGTGCCGATTGGATCCTTGATCACCTGCACCATCAGGCTCTGACCTTCATTGAGTAGCCGCTCAATGGGCAGACCCGGTTCACCGTTGACGCGATTGTCCCAGATGTCGGCGACATGCAGGAAGGCGGCGCGCTCGCCGCCGATGTCGACAAAGGCGGACTGCATGCCGGGCAGCACGCGCACGACGCGGCCCATGTAAATGTTGCCGACAAAGCCGCGCGCCGATGCGCGCTCGATGTGCAGTTCCTGGGTCACCCCGTTCTCAATAACCGCGACACGGGTTTCCTGCGGGGTGACGTTGATCAGAATGTCTTCGCTCATGGCACGACAATGCCGTAGCTGCGCAGCAGCTCTGCGGTCTCTGCGAGGGGAAGGCCCATGATACCGGAATAGCTGCCGTCGATCCGGGTGATGAAGGCAGCAGCCAGTCCCTGCACTGCATAGCCGCCGGCCTTGTCATGGGATTCACCGGTGGCGACATAACGGCGTATTTCTGCGGCATCCAGCGGACGGAACCAGACCCGCGATTCCGACACCCGGGTCTCCATCCGGTCTTCAGCGGCAACTGCGACTGCGGTCAGCACGCGATGCGCACGCCCCGCCAGCCGGCCCAGCATGTGCGCAGCCTCATCGGCGTTGGCCGGCTTGCCGAGAATGTTGTCATCACAGACGACCGTGGTATCAGCCGCCAGTACCGGCCGTAATACAGCACGGCGAGCAGCAATGATTCTGGCTGCAGCCCGCGCTTTATCGCCGGTCACCCGAAGCACATAGTCGTCAGCGCGCTCTCCTTGATGCGGCGTCTCGTCGATATCAGCACTGCGTCCCGCCCCCTCGCGCAACAGTACAAGCTCAAAGGTCACGCCGATCTGCTGCAGCAGTTCGCGTCGTCGCGGACTTCGTGAAGCCAGATAGATAGCCCTGTCGCTCATCGGTGGCATTGTGCCCGCGTATCAGTCGCGGTGATAAGGATGCCCTGCAAGCAGCGATGATGCGCGGTAGAGCTGCTCGGCAAGCACCACGCGCACCAGGCCGTGCGGCAGCGTCAGCGGCGACAACGACCACAGCAGATCGGCGCGTGATTTGATCGTATCGTCCAGCCCGTCGGCGCCGCCAATGACGAATGCAACGTCACGACCGTCGTTGCGCCAGCGTTCGAGGTGATCCGCCAGAGTGCGCGTCGGAAAACTCCGGCCGCGCTCATCCAGCACCACCCGCAAAGCACCTTGGGGAATCGCCGCCTCGATATGCTCGGCCTCGGTCTTCAACCACCGCGGGGTATCGCCGGTCGCGTTACTGCGCTGGGCAGGTTTGAGTTCCTTCAACTGCAGCGGCATTTCGCGCGGCATGCGTTTCGCGTATTCCTCGTACGCCGCGGTAACCCAGTCCGGCATGCGATGGCCGACCGCGAGTATGGCGAGCTTCACTTCGCCTTACGGCTCGCTGTTTTGCCAGCTGGTGTTTTACCAGCCGCTGTTTTGCCAGCCGCTGTTTTACCGGCCGGTGTTTTGCGAACCGCGGTTTTGCGGGGTTTGGGCTGCGACGTGCCCCAGATTTCTTCAAGGTTGTAGTACTGCCGGATCGCCGGCTGCATCACATGCACAATCACCGCGCCGAGGTCGACCAGCACCCATTCACCGGTCTGTTCGCCCTCGGTGCTCAACACGCTGCCGCCGGCTTTTTTGACTTCCTCGCAGACATTGTTGGCCAGCGCCCGCAGTTGCCGGTTGGAATCGCCGCTGACAATGATGACCTTGTCGAACAAGGCGGTCATTTTCTTGACGTTGAACACGACGATGTCGCGGCCCTTGATGTCTTCCAGGGCGGCAACGGCGATTTTGGCGAGTTTTTCAGGTCCCATTAGTTTCCAGTATATAAGCTATGTTCTTGAATATAATCGATAATTATATCGGGCAGCAAATAGCGCGGATTAGCCCCCGCACGCATCGCATCACGGATCAGCGTCGCCGAGATATCCAGCGCGGCAATCGGCACGACGACGACGCCACCGGCGGGTGCCGTGTGCACGCCCAGCGGCTGGCGCATCAGCCTCTTGTTATATTCTGCCGCCAGCGGCTGCGGCATCCGCGACTGCCAGGTGTCGACCGGGAAACCGGGGCGATAGGCAACGGCGATATGCGCCAGGGTAAACAGCTGATGCCAGCGGCTCCAGGTCGCCAGTTCCAGAAAGGCATCGGCGCCGAGCATCAGCACCAGCGATTGCGCGGGACCGACTTCGCCGCGTATGGCCGTCAGCGTATCCACCGTATAGCCTGGTCCTTCCCGCAGCGTTTCGCGGGGATCAACGGTGAACAGCGAATTACCGGTAACCCCCAGTTGCACCATCGCCAACCGGTCTTCGGCGGGCGCGCCCGGCGATGAACGATGCGGCGGCGTGCCGCTGGGCAGGAAGCGCACTTCGACAAGCCGCAGTTTGTCCGCCACTTCCTGCGCAAGCCGCAGATGCCCGTAGTGGATGGGGTCGAAGGTACCGCCGAGGATGCCGATCGGGGCAGCCATTCAGTGCCAGTCGCGATGCCGCGTTGCGAACGCCCGGGAAATCAACTGGCACTCATGGTTGGTCACGCATTCCTAGAGTACGAGCCGGCGGATATCCGACAACACGGTGGTGAGGTAAGTGCTGAAACGCGCGCCGAGCGCTCCGTCAATCACGCGGTGATCGTACGACAGCGACAGCGGCAGCATCAGCCGCGGGACGAATTCCTTGCCGTTCCACACCGGCTTCATCACCGCTTTGCCGACGCCGAGGATCGCCACTTCCGGCGCGTTGATGATCGGCGTGAAGAATGTGCCGCCGATGCCGCCGAGGCTGGAAATCGAGAAGCAGCCGCCCTGCAGGTCGGCTGGTGAAATCTTGCCGTTGCGCATGCGCACGCTGAGATCGCCCAGTTCCTTGGCAATTTCCAGCAGACCCTTTTTGTCGACATCGCGGATCACCGGCACGACCAGGCCAGCAGGAGTGTCAACGGCGACACCGATGTGGAAATAGTCCTTCAACACCAGGCTCTCGCCATCGGGCGACAGTGACGCGTTGAACTCCGGGAACTGCTTCAGCGCCACCACCGCAGCCTTCATCAGGAAGCCCAGCATCGTGAACTTGATGCCGCTTTTCTTGGCTTCTTCCGACTGCGTCTTGCGGAACGCCTCCAGTTCGGTGATGTCCGCCTCGTCATGCTGGGTCACGTGCGGAATGCTGACCCAGTTACGATGGAGAAAACCGCCTGACAGTTTCTTGATGCGCGACAGCGGTTGCGTGGTCACTGGTCCGAATTTCGAGAAATCGACCGGCTGCATCGGCGGCAGGTTAAAGCCGAGACCGCCACCGCCTTCACCGCCGCGCGGCCGCGCCAGTTCGGTCTTGACGTAAGCCTGCACGTCTTCCTTGACCACGCGATCCTTGGGACCCGAGCCTTTGACACGGGACAGATCGACGCCGAGTTCGCGCGCGATGCGGCGTACCGACGGACTCGCATGCGCCTTGCCGAACGCAGCTTCATCAACACTCGCGGCAACGGGTGCAGCGGCCGGCGCCGGTTTCGCGGCCGGCGCTGACGGCGCCTTGACTGGTTGCGGTGCTGCAACTGCCGGGGCCGGAGCGGCCTTGGACACGGCAGGAGCGTCGCCGCTGGCTTCCAACATCAGCACCAAGGCCCCTTCCGAGACCTTGTCGCCAACCTTGATGCGGATTTCCCTGACGGTGCCGGCAGCCGGCGACGGCACTTCCATCGTCGCCTTGTCGGACTCCAGCGTCACCAGCGGATCTTCCGCGCACACAATATCACCGGGTTTGACCAATATCTCGATCACCGGGATGTTCTTGAAATCGCCGATGTCCGGAACTTTGACTTCGATTGCGTTTGCCATTTGCGGAGCTCGCCTGCGTTATACGGTTGCCGGATTGGGTTTGTCGGGATCGATGCCGTATTTGACAATGGCATCGGCAACGGTTTTCTGTGGCAGTTTTTCTTCGTCGGCCAGCGCCTTCAATGCCGCCACGGCAACATAACGGCGATCCACTTCGAAGAACTGGCGCAGCTTGCGGCGCGTATCGGAACGGCCGAAACCGTCGGTGCCCAATGCGGTGAAATTGCGCCGCGGCAGGAAGGCGCGCACCTGGTCCGCGAAGATTTTCATGTAGTCGGTTGCCGCGATGACCGGGCCGACGCGGTCCTGCAGACAGTTCTCGACATGGCTCAGGCGCGGCTCGGCTTCCGGATGCAGCAGGTTCCAGCGCTGCACATCAAGGCCGTCACGGCGTAATTCGTTGAAGCTGGTAACGCTCCAGATGTCTGCAGCAATGCCGAAGTCTTTCTCCAGCAATTCGGCGCCGGCAATGACTTCGCGCAGAATGGTACCGCTGCCGAGCAGTTGGACCTTGGGCTGGTTTTTCTTCGCTTTGCCTTCCGACAGCAGATACATGCCCTTGAGAATGCCTTTTTCCGCACCGGCCGGCATCGCCGGGTGGGTGTAGTTCTCGTTCATCACGGTGATGTAATAGAACACGTCTTCCTGTTCCTGATACATCCGCCGCATGCCGTCCTGGATGATCACCGCGACTTCATACGCGAACGTCGGGTCGTAGGTGACGCAATTGGGAATGGTCGAAGCGAGGATGTGGCTGTGACCGTCCTCATGCTGCAAACCTTCGCCGTTCAGCGTGGTGCGGCCGGCGGTGCCGCCGAGCAGGAAGCCGCGCGCGCGCAGGTCGCCCGCCGCCCAGGCCAGGTCGCCGATGCGCTGGAAGCCGAACATCGAATAGAAGATGTAGAACGGGATCATCATCTGCGCGTTGTTGGCATACGACGTTGCCGCCGCAATCCACGACGACATCGCACCCGCCTCGTTGATGCCTTCCTGCAGGATCTGGCCGCCCTTGTCTTCCTTGTAGAACATCAGCTGGTCGGCGTCCTGCGGGGTGTAGAGCTGGCCGACGTGGGAATAGATGCCCAGCTGGCGGAACATGCCTTCCATGCCAAAAGTACGCGACTCGTCAGGCACGATGGGCACCACGCGCTTGCCGATTTTCTTGTCGCGGATGATGGTGTTGAGAATGCGCACAAACGCCATCGTCGTCGAGAATTCGCGCTCTTCGCTGCTTTTCAGCTGCGCCTCGAACGCTGACAGCGCCGGCACTTCCAGCGGCTCGACCTTGCGCTTGCGCGACGGCAGCGAACCGCCCATCGCGGCGATGCGCTCGTGCAGATACTTCATCTCCGGCGAGTCTTCCGGCGGTTTGTAGAACGGCACGTCTTCCAGCTTGTCGTCGGGGATCGGTACGCTGAAACGGTCACGGAACGCGCGAATCGAAGCCGTGCCCATTTTTTTCTGCTGGTGGGTGATGTTCTGACCTTCGCCGGCTTCGCCCATGCCGTAGCCTTTGACAGTCTTCGCCAGAATCACTGTCGGCTGGCCGGTGTGTTTCATCGCCGCGGCGTAAGCAGCAAAGACTTTGTGCGGATCGTGGCCGCCGCGGTTCAGGCGCCAGATATCGTCATCGGACATATTCGATACCAAGTCCGCGAGCTCCGGATATTTGCCGAAGAAATGCTTGCGCACGAATGCGCCGTCCTGCGACTTGAAGGTCTGGTATTCGCCGTCGACGCACTCTTCCATGCGTTTGAGCAGGATGCCCGACTTGTCCTTCGCCAGCAGCGGATCCCAGTAAGAACCCCACACCACTTTGATCACGTTCCAGCCCGAGCCGCGAAAATCGGATTCGAGTTCCTGGATGATCTTGCCGTTGCCGCGCACCGGCCCGTCGAGCCGCTGCAGATTGCAGTTGATGACAAACACCAGGTTGTCGAGTTTCTCGCGGCCGGCCAGTGAAATCGCACCCAGCGATTCTGGCTCGTCCATTTCACCGTCGCCCATGAATGCCCACACCTTGCGGCCCTGTCCTTCGATCTGGCCGCGATCTTTCAGGTAACGCATGAAGCGCGCCTGGTAAATCGCCATCAGCGGACCCAGCCCCATTGATACCGTGGGGAACTGCCAGAAATCGGGCATCAGCCACGGATGTGGATACGAGGACAATCCCTTGCCGTCGACTTCCTGACGGAAGTTGCTGAGCTGGTCTTCAGTGATGCGGCCTTCTAGATAGGCGCGGGCATAAACGCCGGGCGCCGAGTGGCCCTGGATATACACCAGATCGCCGAGGAATTTTTCGTTGGCGGCGCGAAAGAAATGATTGAAACCGATGTCGTAAAGCGTCGCAGCCGAGGCGAAGCTGGCGATGTGGCCGCCCAGTTCGGATGATTCCTTGTTCGCGCGGATGACCGTGGCCATGGCGTTCCAGCGCACCAGTGCGCGGATCTTTTCTTCCAGCACGGCATCGCCGGCCGACCGCTCTTCACGTTCCGGCGGAATGGTATTCAGGTAGGCCGTGTTCGCGTTGTACGGAATATAGGCGCCGGCACGCCGCGCTTCGTTGACAAGGCGTTCGAGCAGGAAATTAGCGCGATCAGGACCTTCGCGCTCAAGCACGGATTGGAGCGCTTCCATCCACTCGCGTGTCTCCTCGGGATCCAGATCTCGCTGGAGGTCGTTCATGTCCATGGGCAATACCTTTTTGGGGCAGTTTTTCTCAAGACAATCGGGGGGCTTATGGTGCCCGAATCGGCATGACGATGGGATGAGTAATTATAACTTCTGCCCTGAAAAACTCAGGCGCAATCTCGAGCACAAAGTCGGACGCAACGGGTGATGCACTGCAGCAATAATGCCGGGCGGTTCTATTCGCCGCTGAAACGAGGCGCGCGTTTTTCAACAAACGCACGCATGCCTTCTTTCTGGTCTGCCGTAGCAAACGCCAGCGCAAAAAGGCTGGTCTCATGTGCGCAGGCATTGGCCAGATCCAGGTCCTGGCCGCGCTGCACGGCCTGCTTGGCCAAGCGCACGGCGACCGGGGCCTTGGCGGCAATGCTGCGCGCGGCAGCCAGTCCCGTCTCGCGCAGCTCGGCCGCCGCAACCACTCGGGTGACCAGGCCGATCGCCATGGCCTCGTCGGCCTTGAGCTGCCGCGCCGTGATCACCAATTCCAGCGCCCGCGCCCGGCCAACAAGTCGGCTCAGGCGCTGGGTGCCGCCAAACCCCGGGGGTATGCCCAGATTGACTTCCGGCTGTCCGAACACGGCCCGGTCGGAAGCGATGATCCAGTCACAGGCCATGGCCAATTCGCAGCCACCCCCCAGCGCATAACCATTCACCAGCGCAATCACCGGCACCGGCAATGCCTCGAGGGCATGCATCACCCGCATACCGGCGGCTGAAAAAGCCTGCGCCTGGTCAGCGCTGAGTCCCTGCATTTCAGCGATGTCCGCACCGGCCACAAAGGCCTTTTCACCGGCACCGGTGATCAGCAACACGCGTGCGCCGGCATCGGCAGCCACCTGTGCGATGGCACGGGTCAATTCATCCAGTGTGGCGGCGTTAAGGGCATTCAACGCCTGCGGTCGGTTCAGGGTCAGCAGGTAAACGCCCGGCTCGGGCTGCTCCAGCAGCAGGTTCTGGAAACTCATTTTTGCTCCGACCTTGGTTTAAAGCCGGATTATCCGATGCGGCGCTTCACATAGGAACCCGGCGCGTCTTCCAGGGCCTTGTATTTGCCTTTGCCGGGAACGCGCGGTGCGATCTGGGCACCGGCATGCCCACTCACCCATTGCGACCAATCGGTCCACCACGAACCGGCGTGCTGCTTGGCGCTGGCCAGCCAGTCTTCGGGTTTTGCCGGCAGCTTGCTGTGGGTCCAGTAGCCGTATTTGCCGACCGCCGGCGGATTGATCACGCCAGCAATATGCCCCGATCCGCCGAGAACGAAGCGGACAGGGCCTTTGAGCAGGCGTGCGCCGGCGTAGGTCGACTGCCAGGGTGCGATATGGTCTTCGACCGTCGAGAGGAAATAAGCAGGGATCTTCGATTGCGTGATGTCGATCGGCGTACCCGCCAGCGTGATTCCGCCCGGTTCGCGCAACAGGTTCTTCAGATACAGGTTGCGCAGATAGAAGCTGTGCATCGCGGCCGGCATCCGCGTCGAATCACCGTTCCAGTGCAGCAGATCGAACGGAAACGGATCGCGGCCGAGCAGGTAATTGTTGACGACAAACGACCAGATCAGGTCGTTGGCGCGCAGCATGTTGAAAGTGGTCGCCATCTCCGAACCTTCGAGATAGCCGCGTTTCTGCATTTTCTTTTCCAGTGCGCTGATCTGCTGCTCGTCAATGAACACTTCGAGTTCGCCGGGCCGCTCGAAATCGATCATCGTGACGAAGAAGGTCGCGCTGCTGATGCGTTGCTGTTTCTGCGCCGCGAGCCAGGCCATCGTGCACGCCAGCAGGGTGCCGCCCAGGCAGTAACCGATGACGTTGGCCTGCGCTTCGCCGGTGATGTCGCGGATCACGTCGAGCGCCGCCAGCGAACCTTCGGTGAGGTAATCATCGAACCCTTTGTGGGCGAGATTCTCGTCCGGGTTGACCCAGGAAATGATGAACACCGTATGGCCCTGCTCCACCGCCCAGCGCACGAACGAGTTGTTCTCGCGCATGTCGAGGATGTAGAACTTGTTGATCCACGGAGGGATGATCAGCAGCGGTGTCGCATGCACCTTCTCGGTCAGCGGCTCGTACTGGATCAGCTGCATGATGTCGTTCTGGAACACCACCTTGCCCCTAGTCATCGCCAGGTTGCCGCCCAGACTGAAAGCCTCGCTGTCGGTCATGCGCACCTTCAACTGCTCGCCATCACCGCGCGACAGATCCTCGAGCAGGTTGTTCAGCCCCTTGATCAGGTTCTGGCCGCCGGAGTTGACCGTCTCCCGCAGCGCCTCCGGATTGGTCAGCAGGAAATTCGATGGCGACAGCGCATCGATGTACTGACGGGTATAGAAATCGACCTTTTTCGCCGTTTTGTCATCGAGTCCGTCAACCCGGGCCAGCGAGTGATGCAGATGACGGGCCGCAATCAGATACGACTGCTTGACATAGTCATAGAGAAAATTGCTTTCCCAGTCATCGTGGCGAAACCGCCGGTCGGTCTTGTGCGGCTCGGCGACGGGCGCCGAAACCTGACCCATCATTTTCAGCATCGAGTTCTGCCACAACGACAGGTAGTCCTGCCACAACTTCATCTGCAGTTCGGCCATACGCATCGGGTCAGCGAACACCTGGCCCCAGGCCTCAAAAAAAGCCTTGGCGATCCCCAGTTCATCTTTCATTTCCGGCATGCCCTGGCCGGCGACACGGGTCATGAACTTGCTGAGCAGCGCGCCGCTCTTTTCGGCAATGTCGGCATACAGTTTCGCCATTGCGGCAGGATCCATGGGCTGCTGTTCCGGCTGAGGTTTCTGTTTCGAATTCATCGCGGGACCTTAATATTAGGGCAGATTTGAAGCAGGATTTGACGTAATTTTGTTTGACGTTTACGTCAAAGCAATGCTATACGTACTTTTATCAATATTACCCGCGACTGCTGCACAGCACAATGAGCAAAACCTACACCATCAGCGAACTCGCCGAGGAATTTGGCGTCACCACACGAACCCTGCGCCACTACGAGGACCAGGGGCTGGTCACGCCCACGCGCGACGGCATCAACCGCATTTACAGCCACCGCGACCGCGTCCGGCTAAAGCTCGCTCTGCGCGGCAAACGCCTGGGATTCTCACTCAGCGAACTGCGGGAACTGTTCCAATTGTACGACCTCGCCAATGACGAACGCCGCCAACTGGAAGAATTTGCCATCAAGCTGGAACGGCGGCGTGCGCAACTGGAACAGCAGCGCGAAGACGTCGAGGTCATGCTCAACGAAATCAACTTTTTCTCGACCCAATGCCAGCGCCTGCTGGTCGATACCGACGCCTCCAAAGCACCATTGGCATAGCATCGCAACAATACTTACGTTTACGTCAACGAAATATAAAATTCATCAATAAAAACAAACATTTACAATCGGATTACGTTAACGGCATGTAATGTGCCTTATCGATTCGGAGGTAACCATGACTCGCCCGCTGGAGTTCTACTTCGACTTTTCATCGCCCTACGGCTATTTCGCCGCAGCCAAAATTGATGCCCTGGCCACCAAGTATGGCCGCACCTCGATCTGGCGCCCCATCCTGCTCGGGGCGGTATTCAAGATCACCGGGCAACAGCCGCTGACCACCATTCCGCTCAAAGGCAGCTACGCGGTGCACGACCTTAAGCGATCGGCGCGCTGGTTTGAGCTGCCATTCAAGCTGCCCAGCAAATTTCCAATCGCGACGGCGGCACCTTGTCGCGCCTATTACTGGCTGCATGATCGCGATCCCGACGCCGCAAAAGTCCTCGCGCAGGCGCTCTACCGTGCGTATTTTGCCGAGGACCGCGACATCTCCAACCCGGAAATCACCATCAACGTCGCCGCCAAACTGGGACATGGCAAGGATGAGGTGGCGCAGGCGCTAAACGACCCGGCCGTCAAAGAGCGGCTGAAAACGGAAATTGATGCGGCCATGGAGCGCGGCGTATTCGGCTCGCCTTATTTCGTCGTCGACGGCGAACCGTTCTGGGGTGCAGACCGTCTCCCCCAAATCGAACAGTGGCTTGCCAAAGGCCCTTGGTAAACCGGTTATCGCAGTCCACCACGATGCGCATAACGCTCGAAGCGCTGCAAACGAATATCGTGACACTGGACGTAGATGCCATCGTCAACGCGGCAAATACCACGCTGCTCGGCGGCGGCGGCGTTGATGGTGCTATTCATCGCGCTGCAGGCCCGCAATTACTGGAGGAATGCCGGGGACTTCGCGGTTGCCGCACTGGCGAAGCCAAGATCACCCATGGCTATAGTCTGCCGGCCCGGCATGTCATTCACACGGTGGGTCCGGTATGGCACGGCGGCAACCAGGATGAGGCGCAGTTGCTCGCCTCCTGCTACTGCGCAAGCCTCAAACTGGCAGCGGCACACCATCTGCGTTCAATTGCGTTTCCGGCGATCAGCTGCGGCGTCTATGGTTATCCGCCAGCCGAAGCGGTGGCAATCGCAGTGCGCGTTTGCAATGACTGCAAAGCCGGCGGACTGGAGCGCATCGTGTTCGCCTGTTTCGACGCCGGTATGCTGGCCCTCTACACCGCCGCACTGGCAGAATACGCAAAACCGTCATGACGCTATAAGCCTGATCGAACCCGATCCACACGGTGGAAACCGCGGCGCCCGTGATGACGGCGATGCGTATAATCATCCGCAGTGGCGCCACCACAGACAGCGCACTGGTGCACCGCGCCCTCCGCAAGCCGCCCGACCCCATCGCCGACCACGCTTTAAGGACAGATCATGAGCAAATCCACCGCCAGCGCACGTGTGCTGACCCAGAGGGATGAATACGGCAATGTCACCGTCAACCTCAACCGCCCGGATGTGCATAACGCCTTTGACCCGGAAATGGTCGCCGCGCTGACCGAGGTCCTGGAAGCAATCGCCCGGGATGATTCGATTCGCGCCGTGGTCATTGCGGGAGAGGGCAAAAGTTTCTGCGCCGGTGCTGACATTGCGCACATGCGCAAAAGCGCCAGGTTCACCAAGGCGCAGAACCACCACAACGCCACCGAGTCGGCTCGCATGTTCCATGCCCTGTATACGCTGAACAAACCGACAGTCGCCGCCGTTCACGGCGCCGTGCGCGGCGGCGGCTGCGGCATCGTCGCCGCCTGCGACATCGCCATTGCCACGCGCACCGCCACTTTCCGTCTTTCCGAAGTAAAAATCGGCATTATCCCGGCGATGATCAGTCCGTACATCATCGGCGCCATGGGTGAACGCCAGGCCCGGCGCTACATGCTTTCAGGCGAAGAGTTTGACGCGGCGGAAGCCTGGCGCACCGGCCTCGTCCATGACATCGTCGAGGAACAGGAACTGGCGACCCGTGTCGGCGAGATGCTCGGTCAGTTGTATTCGAGTGGTCCGCGTGCCGTTCATGCCATCAAGCAGCTGATTCCGACAAGCGCCCATAGCCCCATCGGCCCGGAAATCGTCGGAGCCACTGCAAAAATCATTGCCGACCTCCGCGCCACGCCTGAAGCCCAGGAAGGGCTGACGGCTTTCCTGGAAAAACGCAAACCGTCGTGGACGGAAACACCCAAGGCCGGCAAAGCCGCCGCCAAGAAGCACAAAAAGCGCTGAGTCTGACGCAGCGCTTTCGACCGAACGGAGATCATGCCGATGGCATTGCCGAAAACAGTACGCATCCTCGAAGTCGGGCCGCGCGACGGCCTGCAGAACGAGTCCACTCCGGTTCCGGCCGCTGTAAAAATCGAATTGATCCACCGCCTGCAGGATGCCGGCATCACGATGATTGAAGCCACCGCATTCGTGTCGCCGAAGTGGGTGCCGCAGATGGCCGACAATACTGAAGTCATGGCGGGTATCCGGCGCAAGCCCGGGGTTAATTATCCGGTGCTGGTGCCCAACATGAAGGGGCTGGAGGGTGCCATTGCCGCCGGCGCCGAAGAAGTGGTCGTGTTCGGCGCGGCCAGCGAAAGTTTCTCGAAACGCAACACCAATTGCAGTATCGACGAGGGCCTCACCCGGTTTGAAGCGGTGGCCAGAGCAGCCATCGCGCAGGGGCTGCGGGTGCGCGGCGACATTTCCGTCTGTCTGGGCTGTCCTTATGAAGGCGAAGTCGATCCCGCTGCGGTGGTGCATGTCGCCCAGGCGCTGGATGCGATGGGCTGCTACGAAATCACCATCTGCGACACCATCGGCACCGGCACCGCGGGCAAAACCCGCGGGGTCATCGAAGCGGTGGCAAGGCACATTCCGGTCGAACGCCTGGCCGGCCACTTTCACGATACCTACAGCCAGGCTCTGACCAACATTTACGCGGCACTGGAATGCGGCGTGGCGACTTTTGACAGTTCGGTGTCGGGACTGGGTGGATGCCCTTATGCCAAGGGCGCCACCGGCAATGTCGCCACCGAAGACGTGCTTTATCTGCTCGACGGACTGGGCATCGAAACCGGGATCGACATGAACAAGCTGATTGCCGCCGGCGATTACATCTGCGACTTCCTCGGCCGGCCCACGCTGTCGCGGGTCGCCCGCGCCATCCGCGCCAAAGCCGCGTGAACACCGAACCATCCAGCCAGCGGGAAGACTCCCCCTGCGTACACATCTGCCTGATGGATTATACGCAGGGGCTGTGTATCGGCTGCCACCGCACGCTCGACGAAATCACCTACTGGTCCACTTACACCCCGGCCCGCAAGCGCGAAGTGCTTGCTGCGCTGGAAATTCGCCGCACCGCGGCACCAAACAACCCCTGAATCCGGAGTCCGCGTCATGCCGTTGCCCGCCCCCGCCCCCCGCTCGCTGAAACACACCCGCGCCGTCGAATGCACAGGCTATGAGCGCGAAGACGGCCTGTGGGACATCGAGGGCCATCTCGTCGATACCAAGACCTACATACATTCACGCCGCGACGGCGGCCGTGAACGGCAGCCCGGCGATCCGGTGCACAACATGTGGCTGCGCCTGACCATCGATCTGGACCTGAAGATTCATGACGTCGAAGCTTTCACCGAAAGCAGTCCCTACGAACACTGCAGCAACATCACGGTGAACTTCAAGAAACTGATCGGACTGAGCATCGGCCCAGGCTGGCGCAAGGCCATCAATGAACGCGTCGGCGGCGTGCTCGGCTGCACGCATCTGGTCGAACTGCTGGGGCCGCTCGGCACCACGGCTTTCCAGGCCACCGGTCGTGCTCGCGAGGCGCACAATGCCGGCAAACCCGTCACCAAAAAACCCTACCAGATCAACTCCTGCCACATCTACAAGGACGACGCGCCGGCAGTACTGGAGCGCTGGCCGAATTTCTACACCGGGAAACGCTGACGCCTGACGTAGCCCCACTCAGGGCACGAGGGTATCGATCACGATCTCGATGCTTGCGGAACCGCCGACCTTGACCGGCTGACGAAAGCCTTCCAGATCACCGCTTTGCGAACCCGGGCTGCCCGATTTTGAAATCCGTGCACCGACCGTAACCTCGGCGTGCTGCGCCAGGGTCATTTCAGGCGACATCGCCGCGGATTTATCGAGCACGAATGTCACCGGCAGTTGCGCCGCGCGAAACCGCCGCACTGCCAGCGGAATTCGCGGGCCATTGATCGCCCGCGCAAACACAAACACCGTGTCATCCGGCGACACCTTCGCGGCCAGTTGCGGGCTTAACCGCACCGTGCCGCGAATGACCGGTTCGACCGCCGCCTTGGGTGCCTGCGCTTTGGCGACCGGTGCTGCGCCGCCCGCCAGTTGCCGCGCTTCAGCCAGACTGGCGGCAATGGACTGCGCGAATTCGCTGTCCGACGGAATTTTCTGCGCCAGCCGCTCCCAGTGGCGGATCGCCGCGGCATAGTCACCGATTTCGAACGCGGCGGTCCCGGCCAGCGCCAGCGACTTGAAGTGATCGGGATCTGCGGCCAGCGCGCGCGCGATGATGCGGCTGGGTTCGCCTTTCAGGCTGCGGCCCTGGGCCATGCCCAGCGCATCCGCGTAATCCGCCAGTAGTTGCGCCTCCGCGGGCATCAGTTTGACCGCACGACCGAATGCCTCGGCGGCTTCCTTGAAACGCCCCAGCGCGGAATACGAACGGCCGAGCATGCTCCACCCTGCCGGGTCGTCGGGTGAAGTTTCGAGTCGCTGCGCCAGCTTGGCGACCATCTGTTCGATCTGCTCGGCGGTGACTGAGTGCGCGGCTTCTTCGGGCGTTGTTTCAACCGGATCAAGGGCACGCGGGGATCCAATGACCAGATAAATTGCGATGGCCAGCATTGGCAAACCGGCAATCACGATGCCGGCGATGACTTTGCCTTCGCCGGCTACGGCAAAAGGGGTCGAATCGGATTCCAGTTCTTCCGCGAGCCGGCGCTCAAGCTCGCTGCGCGCCTGCTCGTAGCGGTCCGCCGCCAGCGCACCGGACTGCAGGTCGCGCTCAAGGTCGGCCATCTGATCGCGATAAATCGCCAGATCCGGACCAGTGACGTCGCTGCGCCCGGCACGGCGACGCAACAGCGGCGGCACCACAAACAGCAGCGCAACCGCAATCAATGCTGCCGCTGCGATACTAAACGTAATCATCGACCTTCCTCTTTGCCACGCAGAATCTGCGCCGCCTCATCCAGGCGTTTCTGGGACACCACATCGGTTTCGGGCAATTGACGCCGGCGCCGCAGAAAGCGCAGCAGCGCAAACATGCCGCCGGTCAGTAGCAGGAAAGGGCCCACCCACAACACCAGCGTCTGCATTTTCATCGGCGGACGATAGCGCACAAAATCGCCATACCGCTCGACCATATAAGCCAGTATTTCTTCTTCGGATTTACCCTGCTTCAACTGCTCGCGAACCTGATTGCGCAAATCAACCGCCAGATCAGCTTGTGAGTCGGCAATGGTCTGGTTCTGGCAGACCAGGCAGCGCAATTCATTGGCAAGGTGCATCACCCGCTGCTCAAGCACGGGATCTTCGCTGACCGGTTTGGCTTCGGCCCCCGCCACGGGACCCGCGTTCCAACTGGCGATGACTGCGAGCAACAACAGGATTTTATGCATTGAGTTTACGCACCAGCGGCAAGATGGTGTCGCGCAGGATTTCCGGCGTCAGCGGGCCGATCTGCTTGTAGCGAATGACCCCTGCTTTGTCGATCACATAGGTCTCGGGCACGCCGTAAACGCCGTAATCGATGCCGGTCACACCCTTGGGATCCATGATCGACAGCTTGTAGGGATCGCCCCACTGCTGCAGCCAGCGCAGCGCTTCATCGCGCTGATCCTTGTAGTTCAGCCCATAAATCGGCACCGTACCGGTCTTGGCGAGATCGACCAGCACCGGATGTTCCTGACGGCAGGAAACACACCACGAAGCCCAGACATTGAGCAGCCAGACCTGCCCGCGCAAAGACTCTGGACTGATGCGCTGGTCGGTGGCATGCAGCTGCGGCAGATCGAAGGTCGGCGCCGGACGGTCAATCAGCGGCGACGGCACCTGGCGCGGATTGAGTCCGAGTCCGACACCCAGAAAAACCACGATCACCAGAAAAATGCCCAGCGGAACCAGATAACGCGCCACGTCTGCTCCTTTACGCCGTGGCGGCGGCTGCAGCCGCCGTGGTCGCCGCCATGGCGCCCACCCGATAACGTCGGTCGATAACCGCAAAAAAACCGCCCAACGCCATCAACAGGCAGCCGCCCCAGATCCAGTCCACGAACGGTTTGAAATAAACGCGCACGGTCCACGCGTTTTCACCCACGGATTCGCCCAGCGCGACATACAGATCGCGCGTGAAGCCGGTATCAATGGCCGCCTCCGTCATCGGCATGCGCTGCGCGAGGTACAACCGCTTCTCGGGATGCAGCGTGCGCACGGTTTTGCCGTCGCGGATCACCGTCAGCGTTCCCCGCGTGGCGACATAGTTCGGACCCTGCACATCATTCACACCATCGAAGCGGATATCGTAACCGGCAACAGCAACGCTGTCGCCGATAGCCATGCGCACATCGAGCTCGCTTTCATAACCTTTAACCAGAGTGACGCCGACGATGAACACGGCAACACCGCAATGCGCCAGCAGCATGCCGTAATAACCGGCAGGCAGCGTGCGCATCCTGGAAAACAGGGAACCGGCGGCGCCCGGACGCAAGCGCTCACGCAGATTGACTGCGGCAGTAGACACGATCCACAACGCCAGCAGCAGACCGAAGGCCACCAGCGGCTGCCAGGTGCCCAGTGTGAACGGCAGCAGCAGCGCCGTTGCGAGGCTGATGCCGAAAGCCCAGCGCACGCGCTTCAGCAGCTCGGGCAGGGCCGCCTGTTTCCACCGGGCCAGCGGCGCGATGCCCATCAGGAACAATGCCGGCGTCATCAGCGGCACGAACACCGACTCGAAGTAAGGCGGGCCGACCGACAGCTTGCCAAGGCCGAGCGCATCGAGAAACAACGGATACAGCGTGCCGAGCATGACGGAACCGGCAGCAGCCATCAGCAGCACGTTGTTGGTCAGCAGCAGGGATTCGCGCGAAATCACGTCGAAGGTGCCGCCGCCGCGCACGGTCGGCGCGCGCCAGGCGAACAGCAGCAGCGATCCGCCGACGACCAGCGAAAGGAACACCAAAATGAAAATGCCGCGTTTGGGGTCTGTGGCAAAGGCATGCACCGATGTCAGCACGCCGGAACGCACGAGGAATGTGCCCAGCAGCGACATCGAAAACGCGCAGATCGCCAGTAACACCGTCCAGATGCGGAAGCTGCCGCGCTTTTCGGTCACCACCAGCGAATGAATCAAAGCGGTACCGACCAGCCAGGGCATGAAAGACGCGTTCTCGACCGGATCCCAGAACCACCAGCCACCCCAGCCCAGTTCGTAGTAAGCCCACCAACTGCCCAGTGCAATGCCGATGGTCAGGAACATCCACGCCACGGTGGTCCACGGTCGGGACCAGCGCGCCCATGACGCATCCAGCCGGCCGCTGAGCAGCGCCGCTATCGCAAATGCAAATGCGACTGAGAATCCGACGTAGCCCATATAAAGCATCGGCGGGTGCAGCACCATGCCCGGATCCTGCAGCAGCGGATTAAGATCGCGCCCCTCGACCGGTCCGGGAAACAGCCGTTCGAACGGGTTGGACGCAAACAGCATGAACGCCAGGAACCCGATGCTGATCAGCGACATCACACCGAGCACCCGCGCGCTCATCTGCAAAGGCAAATGACCACTGAACAGACTTACGGCCACCATCCACAGCGAAAGCATCAGCACCCACAGCAACAGCGAACCCTCGTGACCGCCCCAGACCGCAGCCACCCGGTATTGCAGCGGCAACGAGGTATTGGAATTATTCGCAACATACGACACCGAGAAATCATTGCTGACGAACGCATACGTCAGCGCGGCGAAAGCGATCATCACAAACAGGCACTGGCCCTGTGCAGCAGGCCGCGCGAAGCCGATCCAGCTTTGCCGTCCCGAGGCCGCGCCGAGCAGCGCGAGCGGACCGCCGGCCAGCGCCAGGCAGAAAGCGATGATCAATGCAAAATGGCCGAGCTCCGGAATCATTTTTTCTTACCTCCTTGGGCTTTCTCGAGCGCTTCGGCCGCCTCGGGCGGCATGTAGTTTTCATCGTGCTTGGCCAGCACCTGCTCGGCACGGAACACACCGTCCGCTTCCAGCCGGCCCTGGGCGACAACCCCTTTGCCCTCGCTGAACAGGTCCGGCAGGATGCCGCGGTAAACCACCGGGATCGTGTGTGCCGTATCAGTCACCGCAAATCGTACCGTCACGCCGTCCTTGTCGCGGGCCACGCTGTCATTCTGCACCAGCCCGCCAATACGGAAGCTGCGGCCGACCGGCGCCTCTTTGCTGGCGACCTGTGAAGGGGTGAAAAAAAACACCAGATTGCTCTGAAAGGCGTTAAGCACCAACGCTACGGCGCCGCCGAGAGCCAACAAAGCCGCGGCGATCGCGATGAACCGTTTATGCCGTGGCTTCACGCCTGCTCTCCGTTGTGCGTCTGCGCCGCCCGCTCATTCACAACAAGGCTCGTCATTTCGCCGGCCATACACACCAGCGTCACCGCAAAGGAACCCCACACGTAAAGACCGTAACCACCCATCGCCCAGAACTCCGCCCAGCTGCCCCATTGCATGATGCTCACTCCTCAGCTGCCGCGCGCGGTTCACGCTCGCGAATGATAGACCGCACCCGCAGCATTGCTGCGGCGACGCTGTACATCCAGAACGCCAATGCCAGCAGCAACATGCCGAGCAGCATGGTGGTTGCCATCTTGGGCGCGCTTTTCAAACTGACCGAGGCACCCTGGTGCAGAGTATTCCACCACACCACCGAAAAATAAATGATCGGAATATTGACCACACCAACCAGCGCCAGCACGGCACCGGCGCGATCGGCGCGACGGTCATCCTCGATGGCGGCGGTCAACGACAGAAAACCAATATAAAGAAACAACAGGATCAATTCCGACGTCAAGCGCGCATCCCAAACCCACCACGTACCCCAGGTCGGCTTGCCCCATAACGCACCCGTCCACAACGCCAGAAATGTGAACATCGCACCCGTCGGCGCCAGCGCCCGGGCCATCATTCCCGACAGACGGGTGTTGAATACCAAGCCCGCCCCGGCCCAACCCGCCATCACCAGATAGATGAACATCGACATCCAGGCCGCGGGCACATGAATGAAAATGATGCGGTAGGACTCGCCTTGCTGGAAATCCGTCGGCGCGACAAAAAAAGCCACGTACAGCCCGGTGATACCGAACAAAGCCGCCGCCGCCAGAAACCACGGCACCATGCGGCCGGCCAGCGGATAAAAGCTGTGGGGAGAAGAAAACTTAAACCAGTTGATCGCGGACAAGACGGTTACCGAGTTTTTCAAAAAAGGGGGCCTGACGACTTTTGTCGATATATCCCATGGCCCCCGGCATCATAAGACAAAGCAAGGCCATGTTTCGGATGCGGCACGATAGAACAGGGTCACATTCTATCTCCATGATTTAAATCAAGTTTAAGTCAGCAAACTGGTCACTCCAGCGAGATGCGTAATGCCAACGCCGCAGTCCAGGGCGCCAGTGCGAGGCTGGCCAGGAGCAAGGCGCCGAGAATTGAAAAATGCGGCGTCACCGCAAGTCCGGACGCATGGGCGCCGCTGGCGGCCGCGCCAAACACCAGTACCGGGATGTACAGCGGTAATACCAGCAACGCCAGCAGCACGCTGCCTGCGCGCAAACCGACCGTCAGCGCAGCGCCGATCGCGCCAATCAGGCTGAGCACCGGCGTGCCCAGCAGCAGCGCTCCGGTCAACACCGCAATTTCCTCGACTTCGAGCCCAAACTGCAAACCCATCAGCGGTGACAGCAGCACCAGCGGCAAGCCACTGGTCAGCCAATGCGCAAAAATCTTGGCGGTGACTACCAGCCACAACGGCTCTGCGGCCAGCAGCATCTGCTCCAGCGTTCCATCCTGATGATCAGCGGCAAACAGCCGCCCCAGCGACAGCAGCGTTGCCAGCAATGCGGCCACCCATAAAACGCCGCTCGCCATCAGCCGCAGCGTTCCGGGTTCCGGGCCGACGCCCAGGGGAAACAAACTGACGACGATGACGAAGAAAAAAAGCGATGACAAGGCGTCTGAACGCCGGCGCCAGGCAATGCGCAAATCCCGTTGAACGATGCGTGTCCAGAGCGACATGATCTATACCGGTATGCTGATCGAACGCAGTTCGGCGGCAATCGTGAACGGCTGGTGGCTGGTCATCACCACCACGGCGCCAGCCGCCAGACGCGCATCAATCAGCGACAGCACGCAATCCGCCGCATCGTTATCGAGCGCTGAAAGCGGCTCGTCAAGCACCCACAATGCTGCGGTCGTATCAGGCAACGCCAGACGGGCCAGCGCCACGCGACGGCGCTGACCTTGCGACAGCATACGCACGGGCATGTGGGCAAACCGGGCCAGCCCCAGTTGCTCGAGGGCCGCGCGTGCAATGGCCGCCGTAATATCGACACCGGACAATGCAGCAGCAAATATCAGATTTTCTGCAGCCGTGAATTCGTCTTTGATCCCGGCAAGATGACCGATATAGCGCAATTCACGCCAGTAGGCCTCACGCTGCTGCCGGATCGGCGCATCGCGCCACAACACATCGCCGCCGCCGGGCAGCAGGAGCCCGCAGAGCATGCGCAGCAGGCTGGTCTTGCCCGCGCCGTTGGCACCGGATACCCGCAGCAAAGTACCGGCAGGCACCGCAAACGAAAGGTCTGCAAACAGCTGGCGTCCGCCGCGGACACAATGCAGGTTTTGCGCGGCTAACATGCCTTCACCTCAGCCATGGCGACGGGCCTTGCTGGCATACATCCAGCGCGCCAGCGGCGACATCACACCAAAAATGCCGATGCTGGCAAAAGCCAGTCCCCAAGCGGTGACACTCTGGTTGCCGCCGGCAAGATCCAGTGTCATGCCGAACACCAGCGGCGCCAGAAACGCGGTGCTGAATCCGAGGAAGGAATACACCGCCATCATCGCCCCGCGTATCTCCGGCGGCGTGCTGGCAACCGCACCGGAAGTCAGTGCAGCAGAGTCGCCGAGCATCGCGCCGTAATGCACCATCATCAGCAATACGACAATGTACCAGGGCCAGGCTGCCGTGTAGCCGATCAGGCAGGCAATCAGTCCGGACAGCGTCATGAACAGGAAAATGATGCGCTGGCGGCCGAAGCGGATGGCCAGTTCATTGCCGGAAATGCTGAACACCGGGCCCAGCACATTGATCATCGCCGCCAGCGTTGCTGCACTCAGCGCCATTGGCGCATGCTCCGGCTGCAGCGCCGCGCAGAACACCAGAAAGGCGACCATCCACGTGCGCTGGCCGAACAATTCGTAGTTGTGCGCGGCATACCCGATCACGTACGGCAGCGTCTTGCGGTTCTTCAGCACCGGCCGGAAATCAAGCAGTGCCGTGGTGTGGTGCTCGCGCGGACGCATGCGGCCCATGGGCATCGCCAAGGTGACGACAAGCCCCGCGAGTGCCGGACCGATCGTGCCGAACCAGAACGCCCATTGCCAACCCAGCGTGGCGGCAAGTTTGCCCGCGACCAATATCGAAATCGTCGAGCCGATGCCGAAACTGGCGGTGTAAAACGCCGTCGCGCGGGACTGAGCCGGACCCTCGAGATGATCGGTCAGCGATTTCAGCCCCGGCATGTAAGTGCCGCCGAGTGCTGCGCCGATCAGGAACTGGGCGAACGCCGCGCTCCAGAAACCCTGGCCGAACAGCGCAAACATTGCAGCACCGATGCTGCCAATGATGCAGGCCGCAAAATAAATGCGCCTTGAATCCATGCGGTCGGTGAGGCTGGTCAGCACGGGTACCGACACCATGTAACCGGCGAACAGAAATCCGCTGATCGCACCGGCTTCGGAATTGGACAAGCTCCACTCGCGCTGCAACTGCGGCAGCAGCGTGGTGTAAGCCGCAAACCCGGTCATCGACAGCACCTCGGCGGCGCACATGATGAAAGTCAGCCGCTTGGCCGAAGGGTTGTTCGCGGTCACCTCAGACCGCCCCGGCGTCGCGCAGTAATTTCGCGATCGCTTCCGCCATGCGGCGGTAACCGTCGGCGTTGGGATGAATGGGGTCGGATTTCAGCTCGGGCTTGTAGAGCACGCTGGTCACCACCTTGCCCTCGTAGGGAATGCCGAATTCCTTTGCCAGTTTTTCATAGAACTCCGGCGCACTGGTAATAAGCCCCGGGGCAGGCACACCGACCAGCACAGCATCCAGGCCGCGGGTGCGAATCTCCTGCAGCATGGCACGCAGATTGGCTTCGATATTCTGCGGCGCGCCCTTGCGCAGCATGTCGTTCCCGCCAAGGCAGACGATAACCAGACGCGGCCGGTACTCATCAAGAACACCGGGCAAACGCTGCAAACCGCCGGCTGTCTGCTCTCCGGGAATACCTGCGCGCACTACATTCCGGCCGACGAGCTGTGAAAGTACGGCAGGATAACTCTCCTCCGGCTTCGCTCCCGTGCCGTAGGTCAGACTGTCGCCGAAGGCCAGCACGACATCGGTTGCCGCCAGCTTCGCCACTTTCGGCGTGCCGCCGCCACAGCCCGTCAGCAGCACAGCGATCGTGACAGCCGCAATCAGCCAGCGTCTCATGCCCGTTTCACCTTCATGCGGCCGCTTTTGAAATCGCGGATGATTTCGCGCGCGGCATTGCGTCCGGGCAATCCGCTGACGCCACCACCAGGATGCGCCCCGGCGCCGCACAGATACAAACGATTGACCGGCGAACGGTAGTCGCCGTGGCCCAGCACCGGCCGCGCGGCCCACAATTGATCGAGTGTCAGCGCGCCATGGAAAATGTCGCCGCCGGTCAACCCGAACTCGCGCTCCAGATCCAGCGGCGACAATATTTTGCGTGCAATCACCGCATCCTTGAAGTTTGGCGCGTGCCGCGTCACGGTATCAATGACGTGATCAGCCGCTTCTTCGCGGATATCGTCCCAGGACAGGTTGTTTGGCAGTTCGGGGCTGAAATGCTGGCAGAACAGGCTGGCCACATGCTGCCCGGGCGGCGCCAGCGTATCGTCAACAGTCGACGGGATCAGCAATTCCACCACCGGCGCACGTGAACAGCCGTAAGTACGCGCATCAAAATAGGCCTGCTCCATATAAGCCAGCGACGGCGCAATGATAATGCCGGACTGGTGATGCTGGGCAGGCGCAGTACCCGGCAGGCATTTGAAGTCCGGCAGCTCACGCAAGGCGACATTCATGCGGAACGTGGCGGAGCCGCACTTCCAGGCTTGCATGCGCCGCCGGAAATCAGCATCCAGCGCCGGGGCGTCGATGAGCTTGAGATACAACAGCTTCGGATTGACGTTCGCAGCCACACAACGCGCTTCGATCACGCGTCCGTCTTTCAGCTGCACGCCCTGGGCGCCGCGCGAATCGATGCAGACGTTGACGACCTCGGCCCCGGTGTCAATGTGCACGCCGCGCGCCCGCGCTTCCGCGGCCATGGCCTGCGTGATCGCCCCCATGCCGCCGATGGCATGGCCCCAGACGCCGCGCTTGCCGTTGACCTCGCCGAACACATGGTGCAGCAGAACATACCCGGTGCCCGGCGCATAAGGACTGGCAAAGTTGCCGACGATGGCATCAAAACCGAATGCGGCCTTGATCGGCGCCGACTCGAACCAGAAATCCAGCAGATCGCCGGCGCTTTTGGTGAACAGGTCCAACACGTCGCGCCGGGCCGCCATGTCGAGCCGGCGGAAGCGGCGCGCCGTTTTGACCGCCGCCAGGAAATCACCGAGCCCGCCGCCGACATTGGGCGGGGTCTCCAGCGCCAGTTCCCGCAGCACATCCGCCACGCGCTCCAGCATCGCGTAATACGCCGGCAAGCGTGCGGCATCGGCAGCAGAAAAACGCGCGACCTCGGCCTGGGTCGCGGCCAGCGAGCCGCCGACCTTCAGATAATCGGTATCGGACAGCGGCAGGAAATTGGCAATGGGGCGTTCGACAATGCGCAGGCCATGCTCGGCCAGCCGCAGGTCGCGGATGACCTGCGGATTGAGCAGGCTGACGGTATAGCTGGCGGTGGAGTTGCGGAATCCGGGATGAAATTCCTCGGTGACTGCAGCGCCACCGACCACCGGCCGGCGCTCGATCACGCGCACTTTCAGACCGGCGGCGGCGAGATAACAAGCGCAGGTCAGGCCGTTGTGGCCGCCACCGACGATCAGTACATCGCAGGCTACGGGTGGGGACATGGGCTGGCGTGCGTAGAGGTGAATTGGCGCGCCCGAGACGATTCGAACGTCCGACCCCTGCCTTCGGAGGGCAGTACTCTATCCAGCTGAGCTACGGGCGCGTTGCGGGCCGGATTCTACCATGCCACCCGGGAGGAGCGTTTTACCGGCCATGGCAATGCCGATATAATTCGCGCTTTCCAGAACAGAAGCTCCGGGACATCGCAATGAGCGAACAGCACCAGACGGAACACTCCTCGCTGATCAAAACGCCAAAGCAGCTGGCTATCGTCGTTGTACTGGCATTTGTTGTGCCCGTCGTTGTCATCATCCTGCTGGCCCAGTTGGCCGCCGGCACCAAAAAATCCACCGCATCGCCCGCCGCACAGGAAGAAGCCATCGCCAAACGCCTGAAACCGGTCGGTGAAGTGATCGTCGCAGCAGCCGGCGGCGCGCAGCAATTGCGCGACGGCAAAACGGTCGTCGAAACCGCCTGCGCCGCCTGTCATGCCACCGGCGCGATGAATGCGCCGAAAATCGGCGACAAGGCAGCCTGGGGCAAGCTGACGGGACGCAGCCTCGAAGCGCTGACCGCGAGTGCAATCAAGGGCATACGCCAGATGCCGGCCCGTGGCGGCAATCCGGACCTCGCAGATGTTGAAATCGCGCGAGCCATCGTCTACATGGCCAATCAGGGCGGTGCCAACTGGAAAGAACCCGCTGCGCCGGCTGTTGCTGCGCCTGTTGCAGTTGCCGCCGCACCTGCAGCTGTTGCTGTTGCCGCCGCCCCCGCGACTGCCGGCGATTCAGCCAAAGGCAAAAGCGTTTATGAATCCAGTTGTGCCGCCTGCCACACTGCCGGAGTTGCCGGCGCACCCAAAACCGGAGACAAGGCGGCCTGGGCGCCGCGCCTGAAAACCGGCAAAGATGCCTTGTACGCCTCGGTAATCAAGGGTAAGGGCGCGATGCCGCCAAAGGGTGGCAACGCCAGCCTGGCAGATGCCGACATCAAAGCTGCTGTTGATTACCTCACGGGTCTGGCCAAATAATCCGGTCTGATCCGCGTCATCATGCAAAACGCAAAGGCGCAGCACTGCTGCGCCTTTTTTGTTTGACCCGGCAGACGGACCATGGCCACCTACGCGATCGGCGACATTCAGGGTTGTTATGACGAACTGCGGCGACTGCTGGACGTCGTCGCCTTCGAACCGTCGCGAGACCGATTATGGATCGCCGGCGACATCGTCAACCGCGGCCCGCAGACACTCCAGGTGCTGCGTTTTATACGCAGCCTCGAAGATGGCGCCATCGCCACGCTCGGCAACCATGACCTGCACCTGCTGGTCGTTGCCGCAGGGGTGCGCAAACCCCATCGTGGCGACACCCTGGACGAACTGCTATCAGCCCCGGACTGCGACGAACTGCTCGACTGGCTGCGCCGCCAGAAGCTGATGCATGCCGGCGCCGGATATACCATGGTGCATGCGGGACTGCTGCCGCAATGGACGATTGCCAAAGCCATGGCGCTGGCGGCTGAGGTTGAAGCGGTATTGCAGGGGCCGGACTACGGCGATTTCCTCCAGCACATGTACGGCAACGAACCGCTGCGCTGGCGCGATGATCTTGTGGGTTACGACCGGCTGCGTATCGTGGTCAACGCCATGACCCGGCTGCGCCTGTGCAAACCTGACGGCACCATGGAGTTTTCGCACAAGACCGGTCTCACCGGCGTACCGCCGGGCTATATCCCCTGGTTTGACGTGCCCGATCGGGCCAGCGCTGACACGCCGCTGATTTTTGGCCACTGGGCCGCTCTGGGGTTATTGCTGCGCCCCAACTTGCTCGGCATCGACTCGGGATGTGTTTGGGGGCGGCTTCTCACCGCCGTGCGTCTGGAAGATCGAAGGATTTTCCAGTGCGACTGCGCCGGCGTCAGCGGGTCAGGCGACTAGCGATCGCCGCATGCGCGGCATCAGCCAGCGCGCGGCGATGTGGAACATCTTTTGCCAGCAGCGGCAGAAAATACAGGTGCGCGTCCATTTCCTGCCGGGCGATGATCTGCAGCAATGATTGCCACAACGATTTGTCACCGTCGTACGCCGCGTCAACGCACAATGAACCGTCTTTATGCGTAAAGCGCAGTGCAACCGGCTGCACTGCCGCATCAGCGATCAATGCGGGCTGCAACAATGAACTGTGGAAGCGCAACACCTGCGACCCGTCCGTCGTGGTGCCCTCGGGAAACACCGCCACCACGTCGTCTTCAAGCATCGCTTCAGCAATCAATCCGTTGACGCGCGCGGTGTCGCTGCGTCGCCCCCGTTCAATGAACAGCGTACCGGTCCTTGCGCTCAGCAAGCCGATGACCGGCCAGCGGCGAATTTCGGACTTCGCGACAAAACGCACCGGATTCACCGAATTCATGGCAAAAATGTCCAGCCACGAAACATGGTTGGCCACCAGCATCAGCGGACGAACCCGCGCAGGCGTGCCGTGTACATGCACCTGAAGTCTGAGTATGCGCAACAGCACGCAGGACCATGTCCTGATCTCCTGCCGGCAGCGCGCCCTGGGAAAAAACGGGAAAAACAGCGTCGCGGTCAACAGCCCGTGCAGCAGATGCAAAACGATGCGCGCCAGCCGCAGCCCGCGCGTTACCAGTGATGATGTCTCCCGGCCGCTCATGGCGGCCATTATAGGGGGGTGCAGCGCGCCGGCCATCAGGCTTGCAGAAAGTGCCGGGCGTAACGCGCGCTCATGCGTGAAAGTGGCAGCAGCATTAACAGATCCGCCGTGTTGAAATCGGGATCCCAGGCCGGCGCGCCGCAAATGTAAGCGCCGACACGGAGGTACCCCTTGATCAGCGCGGGCGGCCGCACATCGACATCACGATCCAGAGCGGCGAGCGGCAATTCGCACCGTGGAAACACGCGATACTCCGCCGGCGAAAGATGGGTGCGGACAAGCCGGCGGTAAATGCTTGCCGCGGCGCAGCCACCGTCGGCCATGCTCAATGAAGCGCAACCGATCAGGTACCGGTAGTTATGGCGTGCCGCAAATGTGATCAGTCCCGACCACAACATCGAAATCGTCGTGCCGGTACGGTAATCAGGGTGCACGCAGGAGCGGCCGATTTCAACCGTGGTGTCGCGCAAATGCTGGATGCGGGTCAGATCAAATTCGCCGTCGGCATAAAAACTCCCGATCTCGCGTGCCTTTTGGCCCGGCAGCAACCGGTAAGTGCCGACCACTTCGCCGCTGCCGGTATCCCGGACCAACAGATGCTCGCAATGGGCGTCATACCAATCACAGTCAATGCCCGGTGCCGCGCCGGGCACGCGTGCGCCCATTTCCTCGGCAAACACCCGGTAACGCAGCCTTTGGGCTTCGAGCACCTCAACGGCGCTGCGGGCGAACGACACCGCCAGTGCTGCGCCAGTGCCTGCA
>CAIZLW010000131.1 GCA_903933915.1 uncultured beta proteobacterium
AGCGTCTGACACTTTTTCTGGAGCCTTGAGATTTCTTCGGAAATATCCAGCGCCGAGTCGTCCTGCACAAAGCGCAATTCCTCGATCTTGGTTTCCAGATCGGCAATCGGCTGTTCGAATTCGAGAAAGGTCGTTTTCATGGGGCGGAATGATACAGGAAGCGCCCGTTTCAGGGCTGCAGATACCGCGCGAAAAAAGCCTCCGCACGGCGTAAGGTATCCTGGGTAGCGATGCGATTCGGCTCATGGCCTTGTTTGGTTTTACCCGGATCGTCGTACGAGTGATGGGCGCCGTCATACCAGTAGAACTCCAGCGGGGCGCCGCGACTGCTCAGACTTTCAGCAAGACCGCGGCATACGGTCGGCGACACCTCATCATCGTTTTCGGCAACCGCCAGCAACAATGGTGCGTACGGCTTGTAGTCAGACTCGGCTGCCTGAACGCGGCAACCGGGATAGATGGAAAGCGCTGCGCGAAAACCGGTAGTCGGCGTAGGATTCTGCAAACCCGGCGGCCGTGGCCCCATCGCCGCCAGCACCGTCATCCCGCCGTTGGACCACCCCTGCACACCGATGCGATCAGCTGCGACGTCCGCCCGCGTACGCAGATAAGACAGCGCGCCATAGGCATCCATCGGACGTACCAACTGCTCACTGACTTCCTGCGGCCGGCTGCTATAAGAATGTTTGCCGAATCCATCGCCGTAACCGCGCGGACCGAAACTGTCGACATGAATGGCCACATAACCACGCTCGGCCCAGAACTGCCCCCACATTTTGTGGCGCATCGTCAAAGCATCGGCATTGTGTGGGCCGCGTTTCAGCGAAGAATAGGAGCCAGCGCGGCCGTGCATCATGACTACCGCTGGATAACGTCCCGGTGCAGGAGGTGCGAATACATAACCGGTCAAAAGCGTACGGCCATCAGCGCTCATGAATTGCACCGCCTCCGGTACGGCGGCACCCGCAATCGGCATCGCAACAAAAACCAGAACAGCGGCAAGCGCCGCACATATTGAAACAAAACCCGTTTTCTTCATTGCCGTCCCAAAGCAAAAAAATCACGGATGCGACCGAGGATTTCGCCGTGTTTGCGCTTCAGTTCAGAAGTCCGCGCAGCCTCATCCAGCGTATTGCGGACACTCTGCAACTCCAGCTCACGCACGGCCAGAATGCGCGAAATATCCTCCGCCATCCCGGGCCGCGAGCGAATGACGTCTTCAAAGGATGCGCGATCCAGGCGGTAACACTTGACGTCGCCCACTGCCGTCACCGTTGCACTGCGCTGCTCACCGAACATCATGCCGCGCTCGCCGAATACAGTACCTTCATGCAGGCGTGATACCGGATGCCGGCCCGCAGCGTCCTCAAAAACCACCTGCGCCTCCCCCTGCACCAGCAAATAAAGCCAGTGTGCGTCCGCGCCCTGCCGCGTCATCACATCCCCCGGGGCAAACGGCGTGAAAACCAATCGCTCGGCAACCCGCAGCAACTCGTCTTCCTGCAGGTGCGCGAAGATATCAACCTGCTGCAACGCCTTCAGCCGTAACACCATCTCCCGCGTCTGCTCGGCCTGTGACTGTTTCTCGTTTTCCTTGAACATGTGCACCGAGTACTGCGGCGCGGCGATGCCCAGTCCTGCACGCTGCAACCCGGCAACCAGATGCACCCGGACCTCGGAATCGGTCGCATCGTCACGCGCGAGATCGGTCAGCCAGTAACGCACCGCGTAGCGGGCACGTCCTGCCTCAAGCGCCATCAGCACGCATTGCGGCGCCGGCTCGGCAGCCATGTTGGCAATCGCCGAACGACCCAGTGTTTCCTGGACTTCGGCAATGACACGTGACGGCGGCGCGGAATAATCGACATCGAACCAGACCCAGCGCCGCGCAGTCACACGCCGCCCGCCGCGCTGGGCCAGCACGGCAAACTTGCTTTTCATCAACTGGCCGTTGGGAATCACCACGGTCTCCCAGTTGTTGGTCTCGATCGAAACCGAGCGCCAGCGGATATCCGATACCTTTCCGGTCACATCATCAACACGCACCCAGTCGCCAACCTCCAGCGATCCATCGAGCTGAATTGCCAGGCCGCCGAGAATGTTGCCCAGTGTGTCCTGCATCGAGAACGCGATCACGGCAGTGATCACCGCCGAAGTGGTCACGATCTGCGACAGATCGAGCCCTGCGTAGCGCAGGCGCACCATGCCCCAGGCGAGATAAGCGATGATCGCCAGCACGTCTTCAAGGATGCGCGGCGGCTGCAATCGCAGCATGGGCAGGAACAACCGGAACAACGCCGCGCCCCAAAGACGGATTACCGCGATGCCGGCCATGATCACGAAAGCCTCACGCAGCACATCCGCAGCCAGACCGATGTCGAGTTCGGTCAGCAGCGCCGTAACGACCTGCCCGCACAGCGCAAGCCCGTAAAAAAGAGAGGTGTGATAGAGCGTACTGCGGTCTGCAGGACGCATTAGCCAGAACACCAGGGCCAGGACGGCAAACATTACAGGAACCTGCGGAAACCCCGCCTGTTCCAAGTGTTCGCCGATGATCTCGATATTCATCTTGATCTCGCTGATGGGTCTGACGACGGGACTGACCACGTCATCGCTACTATTTTCTCATGAAGACCGCGAGAAGGTCGAAAATAGTTTATTAACTATTTGTTTATAAATGATTTTTATTAAAACGGCAGCCCTGCAGGATGCTGGCGCGCGAAATCAGTCGCGGGGCTTCCTGCGCTTGCCTGCATCACGGCGCATCAGCCCGGCCGCGCAGGCCAGCAATACCGCATCAAGCCAGAACACCGGCACCATACCCAGCGCCGTGGACAAAGTGCCGAAGACAAAGGGCACCAGTACCTCGGTACCCTTGTTGACCATCTGCCGCAATCCCATAGCCTCCCCCGACCGCCCTTCCGGCGCGCGGTTGTAGGCCAGCATCATCGAAAGCGGACTGCCGCAGCCCAGGCCCAGGCCCATCACAAAGGAAATCACAATCAGCGCGGCAAAACTCTTCACGAACGGAAACACCAGGCACACCGCAGTCGCCAGCAGCAACGACGCGGCCAGCACACGCTCCTCGCTGGAGCGTTTCACCAGATGCGGCATCAGCGAGCGCACGATCAGCAGCGCAAAACCGAAAGCACCGAGAATCATGCCGATTTCCGAAGCGCTCAGTCCGATACGGTGGCCGTAAATCGGCAGCAGCAGGTTGTACAGCTCAAGGCCGGTTTCAATGATGCCGGCGGTAATCAGTGCGCGGCGCAACGGCGGATTGCGCAGCAGATCGCCAACGCGGTGCTGCGCCTTCTCTTCCTTGCCCAGCTTCAAATGGGTGGTTTTCGGCAGCCACCCCGCCCACAGTCCCAGCAGCAACACCGGGATGATCGGCATCGCGGCCAGTACTGCGAATGTCGCGCGATGACCAATCGCATCAATCAGGAATCCGGCGGATGTCGGGCCGAGCAGCGCCGTCATGCCGATGCCCAGGCTGAACCAGCTGTAATTTCTGGTGCGGTCCATGCCTTCGGCCATGGCGCCGATCAGGTGCTGCACCGAAACGGTATAAAAAATGTAGCAGCAGCCGATCAGCGCAGCGGCGACATACAGCACCTCCAGCCGCTGCCAGATGAACGGCAGCGCCAGCCCGGCGACCAGACCGATCGAGCCGAACAGCATGGGTTTGCGGAAACCGATGCGGTCGGACACCTTGCCCGCATACACCGAAAGCAGCAACGGAAACAGTGCGTAAGTGGAGAAAATCATGCCGACGAAAAATTCGTTGGCGCCCAGTTCCAGCGCCGACAGCGACATCAGCACCTTGCTGCCCTTGTAGGCGGTGTGCGTCAGGACGCTGAGCAGCACGATGCGGAATATGGCCGGCACGTTCATATCAGCACAAGCCGAACAAACATTGCACGCGGCAGGGGTTGTCGTTCAAAAACCGCGTCACGGAATAAAATCTTCTTGTTGGGGGAAAGCGGAGGCGTGTATTTTAGCGCATCGTCACTATTCGCCCACCGGAGTCACACCATGAAACTGCAGAACATCGGCATCGTCAGCCCCGGCGATATGGGTCAGGCTGTCGCCCAGACCCTCAAAACCAGCGGCTTCACCGTACATACCGCACTCGAGGGCCGCAGCGCACGCACCCGCGCGCTGGCCGCTGACGCCGGACTCATTGACTGCGGCACGATGGAAAGTCTCGTCAAGACCTGTGACGTCCTGCTATCAATACTTAATCCTGCCGCCGCCGTGGACAATGCACGCGCCGCAGCCACCGCCATGAAAGCCACCGGCAAGCACTGCCTGTTTGTTGACTGTAACGCCGTCGCGCCGCGCACCGCACAGGAAATTGACGGCATCATCCGCGAAGCCGGTGGTGATTGTGTGGATGCCGGCATCATCGGACCGCCGCCACGGGGCAAGGCAAGCATGCGCATGTATGTATCAGGGCCGAAAGCCGCCCTGTTGTCACCACTCAATGGCGGCGGCATCCATGTACGTGTGATGAGCGAACGCATCGGCGACGCTTCGGCAATCAAGATGTGTTACGCCTCTTACACCAAGGGTGCGGTTGCGCTAGGCGTCGAAATGTTGATGGCCGCGCGCCGGATGGGTGTGGATGAAGCACTCGACCGCGAACTGCAGGAAAGCGCCTCTGAGAACCGGCAATGGATCCTCAGCCGTTCCACAAGCATGCCGCCCAAGGCTTACCGCTGGGTGCCTGAAATGATGGAAATCGCCAAGACGTTCGAAGACGCCAAAATGACGCCGCGCATCCTGCTCGGCGCCGCCGACATGTACGAAATGATCGCGCAGACAGCGCTGGGCAAGGAATCGCCGGAACAAGCACGCAAGCTCGGACGCGACGGTCAGACCATTATCAACAGCTTGGCGGACTGGCCCGGCTTAGACGCTTAAACGCGGTAGATCGAACGCCTGTCGCGGCGGAAGGTGATCGCAGGACGGTCGGTCAGCGACCTGCTGTAGCCCGGCCTGATTTCACCACCGCCATCCAGCAGCATCTCGCGGCGCATCAGATGGATCTCCTCGCCGCTCTCACGAATGATGAAGGTACCGTTGACGCTGTGATCCACCACATAGAACTGCGTTCGTTCGACGCGAATGGTGGCGTGGCGGCGCGACACCACGGCGTCTGTCACCACCAGTTCGCAGGAAACATCGCGCCCGATGGTCAGTATCGGGTGCCAGTGGTCAACACGATGCTCGCTGCTGCCCAGAGTCAGCACCAAGCTGCCCGCGTCTTCCGGGATGGTGCGCCGGATATGCGGATTGATCAGGGTACGGTTGACCAGATCATCACGCCACGACACTTCAAAAACAGCGGTTTTCGACAAGCTCGTTTTCAGGATGGCGTCAAAAATCGGCCAGGTCGCCTCACGCCGGCGTGCTTCCAGCTGCTCCAGCGTGGCCTGTGCAATCAGAATCTGGTCGGGACTGGCGGCATCGGCCAGGTAAGCCGCAACGTTGACCGTATCCCCGTAAACATCATCCCCACCAACCACCACCGGCCCGGTATGCAGTCCGACACGAATCTGCATTGCCAGACCGTTGGGCTGCAATGCTGCAATGGCCCGCTGCATGTCCATCGCGGCATCCACCGCGCTGTCTGCATCGGGAAACAGGCACATCACGGCGTCGCCCAGCGTTTTGACCAGCCGGCCATGGTAATACGGAAGAACGTCCTTCATCGTGGCCAGACAGGCATTGACGATTTTCAGCGCCTCAATATCGCCAAGGCGGCGGTATAACGCGGTGCTTTCGACGATATCGGCAAAAAGCACCGCCAGATCGTCACTGTGGCTGTTCGACATTTTTGATCATTTGCGACCGCACGGGCGGTCGGATTTTCCGGCGGCACTCACCCCGGTTCGGGCAGACCTTGACCTTAGATACTTTAAAGTACAAGTCCACTGAAAGCAAAGATGGCGCGCGTCGACAAACCGGCGCCAAAGCCTCACAATTATTGATGATTCCCATCAAGGAAACGGGCCGTGAGCACTGCATCTGACACCAAAAATATGGCGCTGTTCTGCGACTTCGAGAACGTGGCGCTGGGCGTGCGCGAAGCCAAATACGCCGACTTCGACATCAAGAAGGTCCTCGAACGCCTGCTGCTGAAAGGCGACATCGTCGTCAAGAAAGCATACTGCGACTGGGAACGCTATCGAGAATTCAAGAAGCCCATGCATGAAGCGGCTTTTGAACTGATCGAAATCCCGCATGTGCGCATGTCCGGCAAGAACTCCGCCGACATCCGCATGGTCGTCGACGCACTGGACCTCTGTTACACCAAGGCGCACGTGGACACTTTCGTCATCATCAGCGGCGACTCGGATTTCTCGCCTCTGGTCTCCA
The DNA here is from genome assembly GCA_903933915.1 of uncultured beta proteobacterium. Lineage (GTDB taxonomy): Bacteria > Pseudomonadota > Gammaproteobacteria > Burkholderiales > SG8-41. The sequence goes on from CAIZLW010000131.1 coordinate 6,388, forward strand.
AACTGCGCGAAAACAACAAGGTCGTCATCGGCGTCGGCGTCAAGAAATCGTCATCCGACCTGCTAGTCGCCAACTGCGACGAATTCATTTTCTACGACGACCTTGCGCGCGAAAAAGCCAAGAAGCAGCAGCAAAAAAACCGAAAAAAACCGGCCGCCAGCACCACTGCGGCCAAGGCCGGATCCACTGCCGAGATTACCGAAAAGGACGATACAGACAAGGACGGTGGCGACAAGAAATCGGAAGCGCTGGATTTGGTCATGGAAACCATCGAAGCGCTTTTCGAAGAACGTGGCGCCGAGGACAAAATCTGGCCTTCCATGGTCAAGCAGACACTCAAACGCCGCCAGCCCGGATTCAACGAGGGTTTTTACGGCTTCCGCACGTTCGGAAAATTGCTCGAAGAAGCACAGTTGCGCAAGTTGCTGGTGCTTGAGCGCGACGAAAAATCCGGACATGACATCATCAAAAGCTTCAACCCGGACTACTGAACCAAGCCGCGCCACCGTGGTCTGACCTTCGACAAGGAGACCGCACGCTCATGGATCAATCGCAAGACCCCCACTTTCGCTCCAACGCACGCCCGCAGGCCGGCCTGATCGAGCGTATTGTTTTTTTTGTGCTCGGACTGGTCGTTCTGGTCGCCGCATTCTTTTTCATCGGTATCGCGCTGATTGCCGGCGCCATCCTGGCCGGCGTGATCCTGCTGCGCTTTTGGTGGATCAAGCGCAAATTGCGCCAGACCCATGAAGAGTCGTATGTCGAAGGCGAATACCGGGTGGTCGAAACCGTGATCACCGACCAGCGCACGCCGCGCGAATAACCGCCGGCCGTTGCAAACGACTGGTCAGCAGTGCAGCCGGTCGAGATCCTGATCCAGCATCGATACCGGATCTTCAATGGGTTCGAGATGCGTCAGCACATGCGCCCGTGGCACCGTGCGGCGGATATCCCTTTCGATTCGTTCGGCCCAGTCATGCCCCTGCTGCACCGTCCACTCCCCCGGCACCAATACATGCAGCGAGACGAAGGTGCGGCTGCCCGCCTGGCGTGTGCGCAGTGCATGGAAATCCAGCCCTTGTTCGCGATACGGCAACAGCACAGCCTCGATCTCCGCGACCCTCTCCTCGGGCAGCGACACGTCCATCAAGCCCTCCGCGGAACGATGCATCAGCTGCCAGCCGGTCCAGACAATGTTCAGCGCGACCGCAATCGCAATCACCGGATCCAGCCACAACCAGCCGGTCAGCCAGACCAGCCCGACCCCCACCACCACGCCAACTGACGTCCAGACGTCGGTCATCAAGTGATGCGCATCTGCCTCCAGCACGATTGATTGGTGTTCGCGCCCGACTTTCAGCAGTATGCGCGCGACCAGCAGATTGACGATGGAGGCCACGACTGAAACGGCCAGACCCACTCCCACGGATTCCAGCGGCTGCAGATTCCACATCCGGTCAACAGCGGCCCAGATGATGCTCAACGCCGCAAAGACAATCAGCAGTCCTTCGAACGCGCTGGAAAAATATTCGGCTTTGCTGTGGCCATACGCATGACGGTCGCTCGCCGGCGTTGCCACCACCGTCAGAATCCACAGCGCCATCATCGCCGCCGCCAGATTGACGAACGATTCAAGGGCATCCGACAGCAGACCGACCGAACCGGTCAACCACCACGCCGTACCCTTGAGCAAAATGGTGGCAATCGCAGCGGCGATCGACAGCCAGGCATAACGGGTCAGCAACGGTTGCTCCATGGCGGGTTTACCGGATAAATTCTGTAACAATATGTTTTTATTGACTATTTCTTAAGTTCAGACGCTGCAGCCTTGGCCTGGGTACGGACATCGAAGCGCTCGACATTGACGATGATGCGCTCATGAATGCCCTCGCCGATACGCTCGATTGCATCTTCCGCCCAGATCCGGAAGGTCAGCTTGCGACCCTCGACCTTGATCACTTCGGCGTGAGCGTGAACACGCATGCCGACGGGCGTTGCCGCCGTGTGGCTGACGTCGAGGCGCGTGCCCACAGTCTGGTGTCCCTCCGGCAGCAGGCCTTCGACGGCATTCAACGCAGACTCTTCCAGCAGCATCACCAGCACCGGCGTCGCCAGCACCTTGATGCGGCCGCTGCCGACATGAGGCGCGGTATCACGTGTGCCCACCATGATTTCGGTGGACCCCGTCAAGCCGTTGCGGATCGAGTCGAGATTGATACTCATCTGCGCTTTCATTGCGAATGACAATGACACGATGTTACATTGAAACGTTGCTGTCCGATGTAACGCCTTGGAGGAGAACGCACATCATGCGTCTGGGCTTTTTCACGATGCCGCTGCACCCGGCCCACCGGCCGCCCGCAATTACGCTGCAGGAAGACCGCGAGGCCATCATCCTCGCCGACCGCCTCGGTTTCTATGACGCCTTTGTCGGCGAGCATCTCACCGAACCCTCGGAAAACGTCACCAACAGTTTCATTTTCCTGGCGACGCTGATCCATCAAACGCAGAATATCAAGCTCGCCACCGGCACCTCCAATCTGTCGCACTCCCACCCGACGCTGATTGCCGCGCATGCCGCGATGTTCGACCATCTTGCACAGGGCCGCTTCATCTTCGGCATCAGCCCCGGCGCCCTGCCTTCGGATGCCGAAGCGCTCGGCATGCTCGGCGAAGACCGCAACAAACTCTTTGCCGAAGCCATCGACGTCATCCTCGCCATCTGGGAACGCGATGCGCCGTACGACATCGACTTTCCCGGCAATCGTTTCAAGGTCACCACGGCCGTCACGCAGAATCCGGAAATCGGCCGCGGCGGCATGTACAAACCCTGGCAGCAGCCGCGTCCGGAAATCGTCGGCACCGTTGTTGCGCCGGGCTCCAAGGGCGTGATTGCAATGGGCGAGCGCGACTTCCACCCACTGTCGGCCAATTTCCTGCTGTCGCAATACCTGGCTTCGCACTGGACCAATTACGCCGAAGGCAAAAAACGTGTCGGCAAAACCGCCGACCCCGCCGACTGGCGCATTGCCCGCACCATTTTCGTCGCCGATGATGAACACACTGCCGAGCGTTATGCGCTGCAGGACAGTGCCAGCCCGTACCGCCATTACTGGGAACTGCTGCTGAAAAAAATGCTGATTTCGAAACGCCACGCGATCTTCAAGACCCACCCCGAACAGGATGACCGCGAACTCAACACCGACTACATGGTTGACCAGTTGGTGCTCTGCGGCACTCCGAACCGGGTTGCTGAAGAAATCCTCGCGCTGCGCGAGGAGGCCGGGGAATTCGGCGAAATCGTCTACGCCGGCATGGACTGGGTGGATCCGGCGTTGGCAAAACGGTCGATGGAACTGATGGCGGAAAAGGTGATGCCGCAGGTCAATCGCGCGATCGGCACCAAAGCACCAGCCTAGGCTTCAGCCGGCTTGTCCTTCCAGTAACCCGTCTCGCGCCCGTAACAGGGCGGCGAGGAAAACTCAGTCGCTGGATGGCGTGAGGCCAGCATCTTCGTCGCGAGTTCGGCAGCACGCTCCGTATCGCCAACCGGCTCCAAGCCTGCCGGTGCATTGTGATAAATGCACCGTTCGGTCACGATGAAATCCAGCGGAATGTCGTAAGACTGCGGATGTATCGTTTCAAGTTTCGACATTTCAAACGCCACGCCGATTTTCAGCGGTTGCGGCGTCATCGCCGCAAGCGTGCGGTCAAAATAGCCCCCGCCGTAACCCAGACGATAACCCCGCGCATCAAATGCGACCGGCGGAATCAGCAGCGCCTGCGGCACGACGATCCGTGTACCTTCGGGCACCGGCAGATCAAAAACCCCTTTTGAGGTGACCACCCCGGGCCACCATTCGCGGAACTGCAACGGCGCACGTTTTTCGATCACGACCGGCAATGCCGCAACCGCCCCGGACTCGCGAAAACGGCGGATCGCATACCGCGGATCAAACTCGCCCTGAAACGGCCAATAGAAACTGATCGTCATCTGCCGCAGCATCGGAAATCCGGACACCAGCAATCCGGTCATGATCTCGCTCCACTCATGATGGCGCTCCGTGGACACGGCTGCCCGTTTCGCCAGCAGTTCCGTTCTCATCGTCTTGCGCCATTGCTTGATGTCTTCCGGCACACTCATCGCACTTTCCCTGTATTGACTGCACGCGTCACGAGGCAGTAAAGACCAGCTGGACAATTTTATATCATGCACCGATAGCGGGCGGCGGGCGTTCATGTGAAATATTGACCCGTGCTACGCTGCCCCACTTCTGCTTGAGGCTGAAATGGATATAAGCATAAAAACACTCATCGCATTGTTGCCGGCATTGGCTGCGACGCTGGCTACAGCAGCTACCCCGGACGAGAATTACACCAGACTTTGCACGACATGCCATCTTCCCGGCGTCCATGGTGCCCCCAGGGTAGGCGACCGGGAAAACTGGACGCAACGCCTGCACTCCGGACTGAACATTGTCTATCGCAACGCGACTGAAGGCGTCCCCAATACGGCCATGCTGGCCAAGGGCGGCCACACCGAACTGTCAGACATCGAATTGCGCGCGATCGTCGATTACATGATTGCGGCCACCGCACTGCCGGCCTCAGTGCTTCGCGATGCCAGGCGTTACGACAAACTGGGACTGAGCGACCGCGATTTCATCCGCCGCGACGTTAGCCGCGACGGCTATCTGTCGCGTCAGGAAATCACCGTCGATCCGCTGCTGCTGAAGAATTTTTCCCGCTTTGACATCAACAAGGACGGCCGGCTCAGCGAGGCCGAATACCGGCGCGCGGAAACCGTGCTGGAACAGGAACGCATCGCCATTACCGTGGATGATGCCGAACTTGATGCCGCCGTACGCAAAGCCCTCAGTGCAGTAAAAGGCCTGACCCCGGGCGATGTAAAAATCAATGTGGCTTCCGGTACGCTGGAGATGACCGGCATCGTCGGTCACGCCAGCCTCGTCATACAGGCCCAGGATGCCGTAAAACGCGTTGCCGGCCTGAAAGGCATCAGCAACCGGCTGGTATCCGGCGACCAGATGGGCTGGGACTAAACGGTCCTGGCAGCCGCGCCGCGCACCAGCGGCAGTTCAAAATAAAACGTCGAGCCCTGCCCCTCGACCGAATCAAAACCGATCACGCCATTCATGTGCTCGATCAGCGCCTTGCTGATGGCAAGCCCGAGGCCGGTGCCACCCTTGCGCCGGGTATTGGAATTGTCCGAGCGCTCGAAACGCTGGAAGATCTGGCCGCGGAATTTATCCGGAATGCCCGGGCCGTGGTCGCGCACATTGACTCTGACAACATCGCCACGCACCTCGGCGCCGACCTCGACCTCAGCCTGCGCCGGGGAAAACTTGGCGGCATTGGAAATCAGGTTGGTCAGCACCTGCATCAGCCGGTCGGGATCCGCCGCAACATCAAAACCATCGCCCGGCAGCAGGTGCAGCCTTACGGTATGCAGTTCGGCATAAGGCCTGTTGATGCGCACCGCCTTCTCCAGCAAGTCACGCAGGTGCAGCGGCCTCAGGTCCATGGTCATCTGGCCGGAACCGATCTTCTCGATATCCAGCACATCATTGATCAGGGCGGCGAGACGCTCGCTGTTCTGCGCAGCCATGTCGATAAAACCCGCGACCTCGGGATCCAGGTGCTCTGCAGTCTCCCGGATCAGGCTGAGTGAACCGATGATCGCCGTCAGCGGCGTACGCAGTTCGTGACTGACCGTGGCAATGAATTCGTTTTTCACGCGCTCAACTTCCTTGCCCGCCGTGATGTCGGCATTGGTACCGACCAGGCGCAATGCATTACCCTCGGCATCGCGCTCGGTGACCTTGGCCCGACTGAGTATCCAGCGCCATTCGCCGTGCAGATTACGTACGCGGTGCTGCACTTCGTAGAACAGGGAGCGCCCCTTGAGCGCATTGTCCAGATTCTCCTGCAGCCGCGGCATGTCATCACGATGCACAATGGCATTCAGCGCCTGGATCGTGGTAACGGTTTCGACCTTGTCACCACCCATGATCAGATTCCATTGCTCGCTCAGGCGCACTTCGCCGGCACGGATGTCCCAGTCAAACAATGCCAGATTGGAACCTTCAAGCGCCAAACCCAGGCGTTCGCGGCTCTTCACCAGCATTTCGGTGTACTGTCGGCGCTCGGTCACATCCTCAGCCACACCGACGTATCCCGCAAACCGGTCGTCCTCGCGGATGACCGCCGCCATGAAACTGACCCAGAGTTCGGTGCCACCGGGATGACGCACCCGATAGGTTGCAGCGATTTCCGGTGACTGGTGGGTAATGGCAGTCTCCCAGACCATGGTGGCCGCATTGCGATCCTCCGGGTGCAGGGCTGCCAGCCAGCCGTTGCCCAACAGATTCTCTACCGGCAGTCCCGACAGCGCCTCGAAACGGGGATTCGCATAAACCAGGGCACCCGTTTCATCAGCTCGGAATATGCCCAGCGGCGAGGCGTCGCTGATCGCCTGCCACTCCGCCTCGCGGCGGCGGACTTCCCGCGTCATTCTGTCTGCGATGCCAATGGCGCGGGTCCGGGTATTCCATAACGACCACAGCATCGCCAGCAGCAGCAGGTGCATCGAACTGCCACCCAGCAACACCGTGCGTGCAGCACTGAAGTCTATGCCTTCCTCAAAGTGGGGCGTCGATGCCGTTTGCAGATTAAAAACCTGCCCGAGTATCGTCAGCTCCGCATTCCAGCCGAAGCCCGGCGCAAGGCCGGCGGGAATACTCGAAAACAGCAGTGCGGCATCTCCGGGACGCCCGTCATACAGCGCCAGCACGACCCCCTGCTCGTGACCGATCAACCGCTGCATCAGGTCGCCGACGCGAAAATGTCCGAACACAAAACCGTCGAGTGCACGCTGCCGCTGCTCTGCCGTATCAACGGACATGCCCTTGCGATAAATCGGTGCATACATCACCAGACCGGCCTGCACGTCTTCGTCCACTTCCTGCGCCAGCCTGACTTTCCCGGACAGTACCGGGCCGCCCAATCGCGTAGCCCGGTCAAGCGCGGCCCGTCGCACCGGATCGGCATAACCGTCAAACCCGAACGCGCGCAGATTGCGGCCGGAGAACGGTTCAATGTATTTCACCGGCACATATCGATCCCGCTCGCCGGGCGGATTGATGGCGTAACCGGCATTGCCCTCGCTGCGCATGCGAGCCAGAAATGCACTCAAATTGTCATGACTAAATTGCGCGGCATAACCGATCCCCTGAATGCCCGGATAATAGAGATCAAGCTTCAGACTGTTGTAATAAGTACGCCATTCATCACTGCCCACCGCAGTGGATGCGGCAAAAAGCCCCGCCGCACCGCGCAGCACCTGTTCGTAATCCAGAAAACGCCCAATAATTGCGTCACGGATCTGCGCGGAACGCGTCTCGAAACGGACCCGCGCCGCGTTCTCCGCCTTTTCCACCTCGGTATTCCAGGCTTTCGCCACCAGCAATGCCGGGAGCAGGATCGCCACCAGAATCGCAATCCCGTTGTACAGCGATTCCCTGAACGTGCTGAATCTGCCTGGCTTCATTGGACTGCCACTCCACTGGATCCGCGGGGATCGGCCTGCAAACGGATGCCTCGGGTCATCTCACCCGGGCACAAGCGATAAACTGTTTTCCGGAGGTCAGGGCGCTCAGAAATTCCGGCGAACGCCGAGCTGCAGGCCCTGCTTGCGAGAGAGGGCGCCCTGTTCGTGCTGCACCAGGTCGTACGTCAGCGCCCACGACGGCGTCAACCAGTGCTGACCGCCGACCGACCAACCCTGCACATCCGCGGACGACATGCCACGCAACGGCCCAACGCTCTCGGGCTCACGCCCATTGGTATAAGACATGCCAAACGCATTCCGGTCGTCATAGTAATAACTCAGCTGCAGCCGATGATTTGCCGCCGAGAACATACTCTCAGGCTGACCTGAATACAACGTATAGGAGCCGCGGAAATTGCTCCAGCTGCGTTCGGCCAGAACCGAAACAACATTGGTCGTGGTGTATTCGTTATATCTCAGCCCCAGACCCAGACCCCAGCCGTCCGCGAAATTCCGCTGCATGAAGCCATACAGCGAGCCCGGCATGAGAGTTTCCACAGGACTACCGCCAACGGATGTGTCGCCGGACAGAAATAACGGCGCCCTGTATCCCCCGCCCTCTCTCAGCCCGAACGCGTCATCTGCACGGGGCCCGCCGTAGAACATCCGCCGTTCCGGCAGCCTGAGACTGGCGGACGGGAAATGGCTGGTCCAGTCGGAAAATTGATTGTTCGGCGACTCACGGCCATAACCAAAATCAAGGTCTTTTGCCGGCTGCCTGAGCCCGGTTGAGGTGCCTGTCGCCCGCAAACCGGACGCAATGTCCGACAACGGCTGCCCCGCCCCCGCGTCGAGCGATAAAAGCAACGCAAACGCAACGCACCACCGGAACCAAAGATTGGCGGCAGCAGTACTCATCCGAGCTCCTTTACCAGACGCCGGATTCTGACGCGCAACTCGTCGGGCTTGAAGGGTTTGACCATGTAGTCCGTCGCCCCTGAACCGATCGCTCGATCGATATCCTTTCCCTGCGATTTGGCGGTCAGCATCAAAACCGGCACACTTTGCCAGCCGGCCTGCGCGCGCATCACCGCCAGCAGTTGATATCCGTCCATAAAAGGCAGCATCACATCCAGCACCACCAGAACCGGCGGTGCGCCATTCAGAATCCGATCTTGCGCAACCTGGCCATCACTGGCGAGTTCGACCTTGTAACCTTCGCGCTCAAGGATGAAGCGCAACAGGTACGCAATTTGTTCCTCGTCTTCAACGACCAAGGCCGTTCGATGGGAGATTGCGCTGGCATTCATGATGCGATCGACCGAAAAATGGCCTGAGCCCCTCTGTTATTACCGCTTTTCCATTCTACCGGAATGGTATTGCAGGGGCTTTGATCTGACGGAATTGCCCCGTCATCGACTCAGGCCGTCAGCCGCGCCCGTGGATGACCCGCCTTGGCCGCTGCGGCCAGTGCCGGCGCATCCCCCGCACATTGAATCCGATGCATCACCCTGCGAGATCCGCCGTCAAAAGGATCTCTATGGTGCATCACGCAGCGGTTGTCCCAAATCAGGATGTCGCCGGGTTGCCAGACGTGGTGCCAGGTGAATTTATCCTGCGTGGCATGTGCCCATAACGCTTCAAGCAAAGCCTCGGACTCCGCCACCGTATAACCGTTGATATAGGCATTGGGGCGGCGGCCGAGATAGAGCGCGTTGTAACCGGTCTCGGCATGGGTGCGAATGATCGGATGGCTCGGCCCCGGCGCATCGCGCACATCGTCGACCGGCTGGAAGCCCTGGCGCAGATCGCCGGCGCTGTTGTAAGTCATGTCGTGCTTCAGCGTGCGGCCTTCGATTTTCTTGCGCAGCGCCGGGTCCAGCGTTTCCAGTGCAAGGTACATGTTGGCGAAACCGGTGTTGCCGCCAGTCGGCGGGATCTCCAGCGCATACAGCGCGCTGTACGACAGCGGCCGGTCGCGGTAGGAATTGTCGGAGTGCCACACCACTTCCGCATCGCGCAGCACGCCGATGGCTTCGCCGTTTTCCATCACATTCGACACGATGATGATTTCCGGATGCGTGCGTGCGCGTTCCTTGCCGGTCTTCGCGAACGGTGCAAAGTCGAGTTCGCCCAGGCGTTTACCGAAATCGATCAGTTCGGGATCGCTCAGCTGCTGGCCGCGGATGCGGATCACCAGATGATCGAGCAGCGCCTGATACACCGGCTTGAAATCAGCGTCCGTGAGCGTCCGGACATCGCCGCAAGATACTTCTCCGCCGAGCGCAGGTGCCAGCGGTTTTACAGTAATGGCGGTCATGAAAAAACGTCCTTTCAGAAACTAAGGTCAGGTCAGTCGAGACGGATGCCGGCGGCTTTTGCGATGCGCCCGTAACGGACGAACTCATCCTTGATCTGCGCCGCATATTCCTGTGGGGTGCTGCCAACCGCCTCCAGTCCGCGCGATGCCAGTGACGCTTTCGCCTCCGGTGCACGCAATGCAGTAACCATCTCTTTGTTCAGGCGGGTAATGATCGCCGGCGAGGTCTTGGCCGGAGCGAGAACGCCGAACACCGTGGCCGAGTCATAACCGGGCACGCCCTCCTCGGCGATGGTCGGAAATTCCGGTGCCAGCGCCGAGCGCTGTTTGGTGCCGACCGCAAGCAGCCGCAGTTTCCCGGATCGCACATGCGGAATGATCGTCGGCAGATTCTCGAACATCAGGTTCAGGCGACCGCCCAACAGATCGGTTACGGCCGGACCGGCACCTTTGTACGGCACATGAATCAGCTTTGTTCCGGTCAGCGACATGAACTGCTCGGTGGAAAAATGCCCCACCGAACCATTGCCTGCCGAACCAAAATTGAGCTCGCCGGGTTTCGCCTTGGCCAGCGCAATCAGGTCCTTCACCGTTTTAGCCGGCGACGACGGATGCACAACCAGCGTAAACGGACTCACTGTGGCCAGTGTGATCGGTGCAAAGTCATGCAGCGTATCGTAGGGCGTCTTGTCACGAATGTTCGGATTGATGGTCAGCGGGCCGGCACTGCCCAGAACAATGGTGTAGCCGTCAGCCGGCGCCCGTGCTGCCGTTTCTGCCCCGACCACGCCGCCCGCACCGGCACGATTATCGACCACCACGGTCTGGCCCATCGTCGTCGTCAACTGCTGGGCCAGAAACCGCGCCAGCAGATCCGTACTGCCGCCCGGCGCAAACGGCACCACGAAGCGGATCGGTTTTGACGGGTAAGCCTGAGCTTGAGCTGTCGGCGCCATGACTGCAAAACCCAATGCGGCTGCAATAGCAACTTTTCTCACTGCACCCCTCCTGTGAAAACCGGGCGACGACAAACCGCCGCCGGTTTTTTTATTTCAGATTGACCTTGTTGATGATGCTGCCAACACCCTCTACTTCGCATTCGCAGACATCACCGTGCTTGAGGAACACCGGCGGCGTGCGCGAAAAACCGACGCCAAAGGGCGTGCCCGTCGGAATCAGATCGCCGGGCATCAGTGTCGTACCCTGCGACGCATAGGCAATGATCTGATTGATGTTGAAAACGAGGTTCTTGGTATTCGAGATCTGCATCTCCTTGCCGTTGAGCACCGTACGCACGGTCAGGTTGTGAGGGTCCTTGATCTCGTCACGGGTGACAATCCACGGCCCCCAGGGGCAAAAGGTATCCAGCGACTTACTGCGATCCCATTGTTTGGCATTAGCAAATTGCAGATCACGTGCCGACACGTCATTGACCACCGTATAACCGCAGACATAATCCAGAGCTTCCTTCTCGCTGACGTTGCGGCAGCGCCTGCCGATGACCACGCCGAGTTCGACTTCGTAATCAACCTCTTTGGTCACCCCCTCCGGCCAGGTCAAATCATCGTACGGCCCGGTGACCGAATTCGGCCACTTCGCGAACAGCACCGGCTCGGACGGCACTGGCAGCTTGGCTTCCTTGCAGTGATCGATGTAATTCAGTCCGACCGCCACGATCTTTGACGGGTGAAGCAGCGGCGCGCAAAGCTTTACGGTGTCGAGCGGATATTCGCGACGACTGCTGCTGCCCAGCGCCGCTCGCACCTGCGCCAGCATCGCGTCACCGCCACGAACGATGCCCATCAGATCGCCGGTCGCATCCACCGGCAACCCCGCCGCCGACAGATCGATCACTTTGTCGCCGTCGAGCACACCCGGCTTGACCTGACTATCAACAACAAAAGTCAATAATTTCAATTAGCTACTCCATTCTCATTTATCAATTCCCAAAACCTCGTCTGCAGCGCGAGGATTATCCCCCGTGGCAGCAGTTATTCGCTACGCACGTTGGCCGCTTTGACGACCTTGCTCCAGCGATCCACCTCTTCCACCAGGAATTTCGCGAAGCGCTCCGGTGAGCCGCCCTGCGGCTCAAGACCTAGCAGCGCAAATCGCTCCTTGATCTCCGGCGACTCCAGCGCCTTCTGGAAACCACTGTTGAGTTTGAGCACCGCGTTGCGCGGCGTGGCGGCAGGCACCGAAACGCCGAACCAGATCAGCACGTCATAACCGGGCAGCCCTTGCTCGGTTGTTGTCGGGATTGACGGATACAGACCGAGGCGCTTGTCACCGGCCGTGGCCAGCACTTTCAGCTTGCCGGCACTGACCAACGGCGCCGCTGTTGCCGATGTCGTGAATATCAATTGCGACTGCCCGGCCATCATGTCGACAATCGCCGGTGAAGCCCCTTTGTAAGGAATATGCAGGATGTCGACACCGGCCAGCATCTTGAAAAACTCCAGCGCAAGGTGGCTACTGCCTCCCGTTCCCGAAGACCCTGCAGACAACTGACCCGGACGAGCCTTGGCCATCGTAATGATGTCCTTGACCCCGTTCGCCGGAAAACCCGCACTGGTCACCAGCAGGATCGGCGACCAACCGAGCAAGCTCACCGCCGCAAAATCTTCAGCGCGGTATGGCGTTTTAGTGCGCAACGCAAAGTTGATCGCATTCGCCCCGGGATTCGCCATCAGCATCGTGTAACCATTGGGCGAGCCCTTGGCGACAATATCTGCACCAAGCATGCCACCAGCACCGCCGCGGTTGTCGATCAGCACCTGCTGCCCCCAGACTTCAGTGAGCTTCTGCGCCATGACACGGGCAATCACGTCATTCGACGCACCCGGCGCAAACGGTACGACCCAGCGCACGGCACGCGACGGAAACACATCCGCCGCCTGCGCCGCAGCCATCGCCACACCGAACACGCAAACCAGCAACAATCTCACCGAACTCTTGCTCAACATGTTGCGCTCCAGTTTGTGCTGTTAGTTCTGTCCATCCTGTTAATGGTCTTTTACAAATCCTCAAGCTGCACCGGGAACAGCGGCTCCAGGGCATCCACCTCAACGACGTGATAGGCGCTGAAGCGGTATGCGGTACCCGCCATCACCTCCGGCGGCGTAAACGGAAACGCCAGATTGCCTCCCGTCGAAATCCGTCCCGGAAAACCGTTGTGCAGCAGATACTGCTTGAACACCGTCGCCACCGACTTTGCATCTTCCATGGTAGCGGCGATCACCTCGACCATCACGAACACTTCGCGGGACTGCACGGGTGCAGCAGTCGGCCATTCAATCACGCCGTTGACGCCATAGATCTTCGGATACACGTGAAATGGTCCGTTCACTGACCCTGCAACCAGTTCGCGCACCGTCTTCTCGACATTGGCGAGGATCTCCGGCATCGCCGCAATGGCGCGCGGATCGCCGCAGCCTGCCAGCAGCACCGCACGTTCACCTACCCGCGTCGCGCCTTCAATCTTCACGGTGAACTGCTGCGCAGGTTCCCAGCGCGCGCCGGAAATGCGGCAGCGGTGTTCATCAACAGCCTCATAGCGAGCATCGTCGGTGTGCAAGGTGCCTTCGGGTTCATGCACGCGATAGGGATCGCCCTGTTCGTACAGGCTGTGGGCCGCCACCGACATCGGCGTCGCATGGCGGATCGGATTCATGCTGTCGATGATGAAGCTGTCGCCATCCAGCGTGCCGAGCAGTGCATCGCGCCCACCGGGCGTCGTGCAGATCGAGCAGCACTCGATGATCTTCGCCATATGCATCGCCAGTCCCAGCGGATAACCCAGCGCCGCTGGAATCGCGGCGAACACTGCGGTATCACAGGCGCGACCGGCGATCACCACATCAGCCCCCGCCTCCAGCGCACGCTGGAAGGCTTCGATGCCCATCTGGCCGACGATATGTGACGCGCCATCCACCTCCTCTTCAGTCAGCGGCGCAATCGCCCCCAGCGCCCGCACGCGCTTCGCGCGCACTGCCGCCTTCAGCAGATCACGCGGCATGTCGGCGCGGATCGATGCCAGTTTGAAATGCAGTCCTTCGCTGCGTGCAATGTCGCGCACCATCGACAGCGTCGTATCCAGATGCGGTTCGGCGCCTGCGGTTCCTGCGGTGCCCAGCAACAGCGGCACATTGATCGAACGTGCAGCCCGCAGCACCTTGGTCAAATCACTGCGCGTAATGGCATCGCTGGTCGCCAACTGGCCGCTACCCAGGTAATACGGCCCCGGATCGACCGAGCCCATGTCGCAGCCGATGAAATGCGGTTTGCGTTTCAGGCCTTCCGTCAGCGCCGCTTCAGGGATGCCATAACCGAGTTGGCCGGAAGCCGCCAGCGCGCGCAGCGGCTTGCGTCCGCCGCCGGCCAGCAGTTCGGCTTTTAACCGTTCGAGCGCGTTCATAGCTCGATGTCCAGCAAGGGACCATGCTGCTGCGCGCCGTAAACATCGCGGTCGCCCGGCGTGCCGGCGACAATCTTGCGGTCCATCACAATCTTGATCGCGCAGGCCGGCGGATAGGGAATTACTTCAACCTGCCGTGGCTCCAGCCCGTACATTTTGGCCAGTGCCGCCGGCGTCAGCGCGGGTGAACGCTGTGCCTGCACATAACCCACCTCATCGTTGAACATCAGGTCCAGCGTCAGCGTGGTCGGACCTGCATTTTTGCTGCGCACCACCCGCGCGATATCCACGAGTTTCATCCGGCCAGCTTCGCTGCGCGCATGGAAATCCCCTGATTATTTATATAAAACAATTGCTTAAGAAACCACCGCAGCCCCAGGCTGCGGCGGCGTTCAACGCTTGCCGGCGTGATCCGGGAACTGCATCGCCGCCAGTGTGCCGCTGGCCACTTCGGCCGGCGCTTCTTCATTGGGAAAATTCAGCTCCACCTTGTTGCCCACCGGATCGCGCAGGAACATCTGGAAGCCGGCGTTGGGCACGTTTTGCTCTTCGAACGCCACGCCCATCTTCTTGAAGCGCGAACGAAAATCCTCCACGCCTTTCACGTCATAGGCCGTGTGGTCGTAGCTGCTTTTGCTCTCGTCCAGACCTTTCCAGTCGGGCTTAAAGCGCGTGACCACATGCACCAGCGGATGTTTGCCGCAATAAAGCCACAGACCGCCCGAGGGAAAATCCGGCCGGTAGCCGACATGCAGCCCCAGGCCTTCGCAGTAAAACTTTTCAATGGCCGACAGATCGCTTTCGCGGCAGCCGATGTTGATATGGTGAATTCCGCTGATTTCCATGGTGTCCTCCTCCTTGGGCCTTCAATCATATAGCATAGTCCGCCTCCGACTCAGCCGACACTCCACACCATGAAACCCGTCGTCATCCGCCTCGGTGGCTACCAGAAACCGGCCTCCATCCACACCCGCGCCTCCGTCCGTTTCGGCGAAGTGCTGCAACAGGAAGCCGGCGACAAAGTGGACTTCCAGTTCGTGCCCGACGTGCTGTCGCTGGGCCACAAATCCGGCGACCTGCCGAGGATGGTTGAAAGCGGCGAACTGTCGATGTGTTACATCTCCTCATTGCGATATGCGAAATGGGTGCCGGAACTGGCGCTGTTTGATCTGCCCTTCCAGTTTCCCGACCGTGCCGCAGCTTACAAGGTACTCGACGGCAAACTCGGCCAGTCACTGAAAGCAAAAACCGCCGCGCAATCACCTTTCCGGCTGCTCGCTTACTGGGACAACGGTTTCCGCCACTTAAGTAACAAAGTCCGTCCAATCCGCAAGCCCGCGGACTGCAAAGGCCTGCGCATCCGCATCCAGATGAGCGAAGTGCAGGCCGCGTCACTGCGCCTGCTCGGCATCGAACCCGTCCTCGAAGACATCAAGATTTTTGTCGAACAGATCGGCGGTGAGCGTTTCGACGGCCAGGACAACCCGCTGACCAATATCGTCAACTTCAACATGCACAAGCACCACCGCTACATCACTCTCTCTGGTCATGTGTATGGCGTGGCCTGCCTGATGGCCAATGGCGCGCAGTACGCTTCATGGCCAGCCGATGTTCAACGCGCAGTGGATATCGCTGCGACCGAGGCGACAGCTTTTCAGCGCCAGCTGGCGGCGGCGGAAGATGAAGAAATGCTGAAAAAACTCGACCCCGCAGAAAACGAGGTTGTCAAACTGACGCCGGCTGAGCATCGCGCCTTTGTTGATGCAGTGAAACCGGTGACAGACCAATACCGCAAGGATTTCGGCGGGAGTTTTTTTGCGCTGCTGGAGCAGTAACCGTCATCCCGACTATTTGTATCGGGCCGACGTGATGAATTCGCTGAACGTCTCGCACCAGACGATGACGGTCGTGTACTTCGACGGGCTGACACCGGGTGGAACCTTGACCAGGAAGTTGTTGAATGTCTTAACGTCTCCTACCAGCGCCATCCGGGATTTCAGCCGTTTGAAATCATCCTCGGTTTCAACAAACTCCGGTGACAGATAGAGCTTGTAGTCCGGGCCGGGCGCCAGCTTGCCCATATGAGAAATGGCCACCTCGCTGACCGACACTTTTCCTTCACCCCAGTGCAGCGCATCGCTGTCTTTGAGATCACGCTTGAACTCTGCGGTGTAGGTTGCCGCCTGCGCCACGCCCGTCACATCGGCGACGGATGGCGACGCCGGTGCGATCAGGATCGGCAGCGCGTAGATTCCGGCGGCAAAGCCGACCACTCCAATAAATCCGTGGGATAGCAGCAGAATGATGGCGTTTCGTGTCTTCATGAAAAGACGCTCCGGGATTAATTCGTAACTTTGTTAATTCATTGGCTTATTAAATAACACTCACCAACCCGGAACACCGCCCCCTTCTCATCGGGCGACTTGCGGAACACGTTTTCGAAATGCCTGATTTGGTACGGCGAGTCAGTTTTCCGACAACTTGGCTGCCTTGATGACTTTGACCCATTTCTCAAAGTCGCCCCTGAAATAAGTCTTGAAGGCTGCCGGCGAAGTGCCTTCCGAATCCGCCCCCAACTGGGCAAGGCGCTCCCGCGTTTCCGGGTTCTGCACAATGCGGCTGACGTCGGTGGATATTTTCGAGACGATTGATGCCGGTGTGCCGCGTGGCGCAAAAAGCCCGTACCAAATATTGACTTCGTAACCCGGGACGCCGGCCTCGGCGATGGTCGGCACATCGGGCAACAGGGCCGACCGCTTCAAACTGCTGACGCCCAGCGCCTTCATTTTCCCGGTTTTGATCATCGGCAGATTGATCGGCATGCCGCCCAGATAAATCGACATCCTGCCACCCATCAGATCGGTCTGCGCCTGCGCACCGCTCTTGTACGGCACATGCGTGATGTCAACACCGGCCAGCAGGTTGAACAATGCGCCGGCCATGTGATCGGAACTGCCGTTGCCACCGCCGGAACCAAAGTTCAGAGATCCCGGCTTCGCCTTGGCCGCAGCGATGACGTCCTTGACCGATTTCATCGGCGAATCGGGTTTGACGACCAGCACATTGAAGCGGGAAGAAATCTGCGTCACCGGTTCAAAATCGCGCACGGCATCGAAGGGCAGATCTTTGTAATAAGACCCTGCAATCGCCATGCTGCTCGAGGCAAAAAGAATGGTGTAGCCGTCAGGCGCCGCCTTGGCCACCACACCCATGCCGATGGAACCGCCAGCACCGGCGCGATTGTCAACGATTACGGACTGCCCCCAGTCTTCGCTGAGCTTCTGCGCCAGCATGCGCCCGACGATATCCATGCTGCTGCCGGGACCGATGTGGATCACCATGCGCACGGGCTTTTCGGGGTAGACGATATTCCCGGCGGCGGACACTGATCCGGCAGCCACAATGCAAACCATCGCAACTAAATTTCTGAATACTTTCATGCCGCTCCTCCATGCCTAGGCATTTTTGTTTCGAACTTATGCGACACCAAGAGCACACGACTAATGCACACGCAGTATAAACTGCACTACTGGATCCGCTTCTATTCGGCCGGCGACAACTGACTCCGGACGGGAACGGTTAATCCCGCGACTGTGTTTTCTTTACTTTTTTCTTTTTGCCGGTGCCTTGGTAGTGCGCTGGTACCACTGCATGATCTCCTCACCGGTCCAGAACACCACGCCCTGCTCATCGCGCAACCTGCGGAACACGTTCTCGAAATACTTGATCCGGTGCGGCACGCCCGAGATATAGGGATGCACCGCAATGCACATGATCTTCACGCGGTCCTTGCCCTCTTCATACAGCCGCTCGAACTGGTCCATGCAACGCGACTCGAATTCGGCGGCGACATTGTGCTGCACCATCATCATCGCGATGTCATTCAGTTCCAGCGTGTAGGGCATCGACAGCACGTTGCCGTGGGCGGTCTTGATTTCGCAGGGCTCGTCGTCAACCACCCAGTCGGCGATGTATTTGATGCCGGCTTCCGCCAGGTAATCCGGCGTGTAAGTGGTTTCGGTCAGTCCTGGCGCCAGCCAGCCCACCGGCGCCTTGCCGGTGAAGGCTTTGATCTGCTTGACCGTGCGCTGGATCATCGCGCGCTGGTCTTTTTCGACATGGGTCGGCTGCTGGTCCCAGGAATGGCCGACGAACTCCCAGCCCGATTTCAGCGACTCCTCGGCGATGCGCGCGTAATCGACGCAGATGCGGCCATTGGTGAACAGCGAAGCCTTGATGTCGAGATCATCAAGTATTTCCTTGATGCGCCAGAAGCCGACACGGTTGCCATATTCATGCCAGGCCCAGTGCGCAAAATCCGGCAGCCGGGTGATGTGCGTCGGCGGCGGCAGCACCTGCCGCGGCATCGGCCGCTTGATGTCCCAGACCTCGACATTGACCACCGGCCAGATCACCAGCCGCGTGCCCGCAGGCAGTTTCAGCGGCGGACGGTCGATGATGGGTACGTAGGGCAGGCGTTTCGAGGGAATCATGCAGTCTCCGGATTTTGATGTCGATTGAGGTTGGATTATATCGACAGCCTGCACCTCGAAGCCGGGTAGAGACTGCCAGGAAAACGCTTTATTGCTGTTTAGTCATTGCAGTCTTCCGCGATGGCTGTTTTGCACTACCTTCATTGGCGGCGCGCAATGCCCTCAACGCTGCATCGCGGGTTGACAGCGACTGCGAGAACGCCAACTTTTGCGCAAGCTCCTCCTTGCCTTCCCGCATCGCGTTCAGTAGCGCCTTCCACGCACGCGCCGACTCCTGACGTCGTTCCGCAGACTCGAACGACATTCGGGTGTAACGGCTGGTTTGCAGGTTCAGCGCCTGCAAGGTCGTTCGCAGCCAGCGATTGCTCAACCTGTCGGTCAAGGTCTCGCTGATTGAAATCGCCGCCGAGATGTATGCCTCTCTGGTGCCTGACGATTTCGCGAGCGCTGCGAGCTGCGCGATGGGTTTATCCACAAGAGACAATACTTCCTCCCGCTGTGGATCCTCTGCCAGCCAGCGTGCCCGGAGCCCGACCAGCGCGGCCCGCACCTGATACAACTCCTGGATCTCCCGCTCGGAAAATTCGGTTACGTTTGCGCCCCGATAAGGATGAATGGTGACCAGCCCGGCGTTGTGAAGTATACGCAGGGCATCGCGAATCGGGCCGTGGCTCACCGCCAGTTCTTTTGCAAGGGTCGCTTCGACCAGCCGCTCTCCAGTCCGGTACGCGCCGGAAGTAATCCGCTCCGCCAGTGCTTTTGCGATTTTTTCCGGCAAGGTCTGAGTCAGCAAAGTTGCGCTGCGCATGGAAGTCTCTGCAAATTTTCTTTAAAAAACATGCGAATAATGCCATGCGCCGGCCTGCACCATCAAATTATTAATAATCAATTATTGTTAATTATTAATAATTCACCTAGACTTTGCGCACTGTCGGCAGTCTGTGACGCCGGCATCCAAAAAACCTAGCGCCGCGCATCCCCATCCAAAACTCAGCCCCGGAGCCACCCCCATGACTTCAGACACTTTCCCTGCCAGCAGGCGCAGCACCCTCTCTCTGCAAACCTTCATTACGCGCACATTGAGCGGGCTGCTTGTCATCAGCGCAGTGGCGGCCACAACGGCGCCAGCACTGGCTGCCGAGTGGCCTGGCGGCACGGTTGAGTTTGTCGTTCCCTCAGGCCCCGGCAGCGGCATGGACACTGCAAGCCGGACGATGAAACAGCTCTTAGACGCTGCGAAACTGATTTCGGCCCCGAGTGTGGTACTCAACAAACCCGGCGCGGGCGGCACGATCGCCTTTCAATACCTGAATCAGAGTGCCGGCAGTGGCCGTCACCTTGCTCTCGCCTCGCCCAACCTGGTCACCAACAAACTGATGGGCCTCGGCGACATCGACCAGCGAGACGTAACCCCGGTGTGTTCCCTGTTTTCCGAAAACATCGTGTTCATGGTTCGCGCCGATTCGAACATCCAGGACGGCAAGGCCTTGATTACTCGTCTAAAAAAGGATCCGTCATCGGTATCGTTCGGCATCGCCACGGCCCTTGGTGGCGCCAACCACATCGCCGCCGCTTCGGTGCTGAAAGCTGCGGGCATCGACGTCAATGCGGCACACAACGTTATTTACAAGGCAGGGTCGGCTGCACTGATCGGACTGCTGAGCGGGGAAGTCGAAGTCGTTCCGGTGGCCACGCTGGTGGCCCTGCCCCAGGCGATCGCGGGCAAGGTCAGGGTCATCGCCGTATCGTCTCCGGTGCGGCTCGGCGGCGCCCTTGCCAACGTACCGACTTGGACCGAACTCGGTGTGAACGCCGTGTATACCTCCTGGCGCGTGATCGTCGCACCGCGCGGCGCCCCCGACAGCGACGTGCGCGCCGCGGCTTCGGCCTTCGAAAAGATGGCAGCCATGCCCGAATGGAAAGCACATGTGGAAAAAAACTACTGGATCAGCCGTTTTCTCGGACCGGATGACACGCGCAAATTCCTCAACGATCAGTGGAACATGCACTCTGCCCTGCTGACCCAGTTGCGCCTTACCAAATAACCAGCAACCGGATCGCGAGCCGACGAATGACCATGCAGGACATCATTGATCCCAGGGGAGCCATTGCTGCAATCAGCACCGGCAGCCAGACAAGAACGGCACACTGGCCAGGCAGCCTCCGGCAAGCCTCCGCCGGGTTCCTTGGCAACGGCAAACCCAATGTCGCATCGTTTTTCGAACAACTGGGCGGTGCGCTCGAAGCACAAGGCGCGAAAATCAGCTGTTCGCTGGTCAAACCCGGACCGACCACTCCAGCCGGCGAGGATCGGATCGCACAACTGGCGGCGTCATCAAACCTCGTAGTCACGGGCGTTTGCGACGGCGGCACGGCCACTTCCTGGGGCGTTCATGATGCCCTGATGCTGGCCAGCCGCGGCATCCCGGTGGTACTGGTCTGCACACAAGCCTTCTTGCTGCTCGCGAAAAGCATGTTGCCGGAGAATCTGCCGGGGCTGCGTGTGCTGCCGATTCCACACCCGTTTTCCTCGTTGACCGACCTGCAGGTCGATGCACTCGCAGCCGAAATGGCCCCGCACCTGCTGTCGATCGTGCGGCCTGACGGTGACACGCCCCGCACCAGTGACAATGACGGAAAATCACCATCCGCACTCCGTTACACCGACAGCGACGGATCTGCATCGTCGCAACGGATGTACGAAGCCGGCTGGACCGACGGCCTGCCCGCCTTCCTGCCTACCCGGGCCCGGGTGCGGCACATGCTTGAAGGCTGGCGCGGTGCCCTCGACGGACAGGGTATTCCCGTGGCACCGCGCAACGGCCTCGCCACACCGGAAACCATTGCCGCCAATGCCGTGCTGACGGGTATGCCGGCCCGGTTGCTGCCATACCTGGCCGCAGCCATCGAGGCCAGTTGCAAACCCGGGTTCAACCTGTTCGGCATACAGACCACGACCAATCCCGCCGCACCCGCGGTGATCGTTGGCGGACCGCAGCGCAGGGCCTACGGCTTCAACGATGGCCTGGGTGCGCTTGGGCCCGGCAACCTGTCAAATGCCACGCTGGGTCGCGCCCTGCGCCTGTGCCACCAGAACCTCGGCGGCGTTTCGGCAAGGGCCGGCACCGATCCGGCAACCCTGGGGCAACCGGGAAAATACGTCTTCTGCTTCGCCGAGGACGAAGACGCCAATCCGTGGCTGCCCCTGCGCATGCAGGTTGAGCCCGCGTTGTCCGCAGATGACGATGCGGTAACGCTGATGGCGGCCACCGGCACCACCAACATGATCATCAAGAGCCGCGACGGTGAAGAACTGCTGGACATGCTGGCCAGCAGCCTGCGCTGCACCGGCAGCAACGACTACATGTTCGGCGGCCATCCGCTGCTGATCCTGTGTCCAGAGCACGCTGCCATCCTCGCACGCGACGGCTGGACGCTGGATGCATTCAAGCAGCGGCTGTTCGACACCACCAAAATCCGTTTTTCCGAATTCCTGCCCAAAAACCAGGAAATGACGCTGGCGCCACGTGCGCACGAATTCGAACGGCTGGAACCGGATACCCTGCTGCCGATGGTTGCGCAGCCATCCGACCTGCTGGTCTGCGTCGCTGGCGGCCCGAGCATGCATTCCACATTCGTGCCCTCCTTCGGCGGCTTCCGGCCTGCGGCCGCCAAGGTCAGGTTCTGACCTGCCGCGCGGACCACCTGGTTATGGATCTGCCCTGCCTGCCACCGATCGCCGCCACGCAGCCACCGGCCATCCCCTCGCCAGACGGCGCCTGCGACACGCATTTTCATATCCTCGGGCCGACAACAAAATTCCCTTTTGCCGTGGAACGCGCCTTCACACCGGAGGATGCACCGCTCGAAGCCGCGCTCAGGATGCATGACGCACTGGGCATGACACGCGGCGTGGTCGTGCAGTGCAATCCGCATGGCACCGACAACCGCGCCATTCTAGATGCCCTGCAACGCGAACCGGAACGCCTGCGCGGCACTGCCATCGTCAAACCGGACACCGGCCGCGACGAACTCAAACGCATGGCCGACGCCGGCATCAGGGCCCTGCGTTTCCACCACATGCCGGGCAGCGCAGGATTCAGTGCCCAAGGCATGCAGTCCTTCGCAAAACTGGCACCGCTGATGGCCGATCTCGGCCTGCATGCGCAATTCATGATGGATGCCAACGCGCTCGACAGTGCGCTGCCCTTCTTCAATGACTGGAAACTGCCCGTCGTGGTCGACCACATGGGCAACGTCGACGCATCACTCGGCACCGGCCAGCCCGGCGTGCAACAGCTGTGCAGGCTGCTGACCGAAGGCCGCATCTGGGTCAAGGTATCCGCGGCCTATCGCCTGTCCGTGCGTTATCCCGGCTACGACGACGCCCGCGCCATCCACCAGGCTCTGGTGCGTGCCAATCCGGAACAAATACTCTGGGGCAGCGACTGGCCGCACACCCGGCTGGAGAAAGACATGCCTGAGGACGGGCATCTGCTCGACCTGCTCAATGCCTGGACTCCGGATGCCGGACTGCGCAAAAAAATTCTCGTCGACAATCCGGCAAGACTCTACGGTTTCAACTGATCACCGACCATCGGCAGCGCGTCCAGCATCCAAACAACCGCAGCCCCGTGCCGTTGAGCCCGTTCCGCCATTGCACTACCATCGCGGCTCATCCACGGAGAATAACCAACATGGACCTGCTGCCCTGTCTGCCCCCGATCGCCAACACCCGCGCACCGATAATCCCCACGCCCGCCGGTGCCTGCGATACCCACTTTCACCTGTTCGGGCCGCGTGCGAAGTTTCCGTTTGCCGAGTCGCGCTCCTACACCCCGGACGACGCGCCGCTGGAAAACCTGCTGAAAATGCATGACGCGCTGGGCATAGTGCGCGGTGTGATTGTCCAGGGCAATGCCCACGGCACCGACAACAGCGCCGTGCTCGACGCCCTGCAGCGCGAACCCAGGCGCCTGCGCGCCGCCGCCATCGTCAAGCCCGACACCGGCCGCGAAGAATTGAAACGCATGGCCGATCTGGGCGTCCGGGCGCTGCGTTTTCACCACATGCCGCACGGCGTCGGTTTCAGTTCGCTGGGCATGCAGTCCTTCGAAAAGCTTGCGCCGATCATGACCGACCTCGGCCTGCACGCGCAGTTCATGATGGACGCCAATGCGCTGGACAGCGCGATGCCGTTTTTCAAACACTGGACACTGCCCATCGTGCTCGACCACATGGGCAATGTCGACGGCACACTCGGCGCCGATCAACCCGGCGTGCAGCAGATGTGCCGGCTGCTGGGCGAAGGCAAGATCTGGGTCAAGGTATCCGGTTCATATCGCGTATCGACGCAGTATCCGGATTACCCGGACGCCAAACACATTCACGAGGCACTGGTGCGCGCCAATCCCGACCAGATCATCTGGGGCAGCGACTGGCCGCATCCGCGGATGGAAAAGGACATGCCCGAGGACGGGCATTTGCTGGATCTGTTTAATGCCTGGACGCCGGATGCGGGGTTACGGAAGAAGATACTGGTGGACAACCCGCAGAAGCTTTATCGCTTCGAGTAAGACTTCATACGGCGGATGGCGCCGCTGCGCTAGACAAAGATCTTGAAAAATTACTTCCAGCGGCATTTATAGATTTCATTGCCAGCAAAACACCCTGTTAGCTTATCTTCAAAAGCCTCTTAAAATTTCACAGCCATTTCACTTCCCCTTCACCAACTCCAACTCAGTCAAAAACGCCTTCAGCTCCGCATAATCCGCATCCATGTACTTCTTCGTCTCCGCGGCATTGCGGTATTCGTTGTCCCAGTTGTTGTCCGCCAGTTCCTTTTTCCACGCGTCGGTCTGCGTGAGTTGCTTCAGCGCGCTGTCCCAGTAGGCGATCTGCGCCGGGGTCATGTTCGGCGCGCCGATGAAGCCGCGCCAGTTGGAGACGATGGCGTTGGCACCCTGCTCTTTCCAGGTCGGCGCAGTGGCAAAAATCCCGCCCAACCGCTGCGGCGAGGCAATGGCGACGATGCGCACCGTACCGGCTTCGACGAATTTGCGCATCAGGCCCACCGAACCGGGCACCGCATCGACGTGCCCGCCCAGCAGCGCGGTGATGGCATTGCCGCCGGACTGGAACACCGGCGTCTTGGTCTTGCGCAGGTCGATGCCCGCGTCCTTCAGCGCCATCGCGATGCCCTGATGGTTGGGATTGCCGAGGCTGGTGGCGACACCGAAGCTCAGCGCGCCCGGATCTTTTTTCAGACGATCGATGATTTCGCGGCCGTTCTTGATCGGTGAATCGGCCTTGACCGCGACGGCGATGTATTCATCGAACAGGATCGCCAGCGGCGTCAGGTGGCTGTAGGTCAGCGGCGCGCGGCCGGAGATGTGGTTGGTGAGCAGGCTTTTCGAGGCAATGGACACGAAGTGGCCGTTGCCCGGATGCGCCTGCAGATAGGTGTAGGCAATCACGCCGCCGCCGCCCGGTTTGTTGTTGATGGTGATCGACGCGGTGCCAGCGAGCTTGCGCTCCTGCAGGATGCTCTGCACCAGCCGGCCGGTCGAATCCTGGCCGCTGCCGGGCGCGGTGTTGATGACGATCTCGACGTTTTTGTCCGGCTGCCAGGCCTGCGCCATTACCGGCAGGCTGGCGGCGAGCATGGCGGCGCCGAGCGCCGCCTGCATCATCGTGGAAAGCATCAGCGTGGAAATCGTGTTGCGCTGTTTCGGGTGTTGCATTGGTGTTGCCTCCTCCGTGATTGACACCAGATGTTCGAATGACAGTGCGGCGTTTAACTGCTCCGCGCTGCGGCCCCTAACCAGGGCCGGTCTTTGTAATAGTTGTTTTCGAATCCCGCGATTTTTCCCGAATATTGCTGGGTGCGGGCGATATCGTCCAGCCCTTCAAGCAGGCAGCGCTTGCGCACTTCGTGGATCTCGAATTGGTACGCCTTGCCCTGCACGTCGGTCACCGTCTGCGCGGCGAGGTCGACGCTGACCTTGGCGCCCGGCTGGTCCTGCAGCTGGCGGCGGATCGCGGCGCATTCCTCTTCCGGCAGCGTCAGCGCGAGCAAGCCATTTTTGGCGCAGTTGGCGGCGAAGATGTCGCCGAAGCTCGGCGCGATCACGCAGCGGATGCCAAACTCATACAGCGCATACACCGCGGTCTCGCGCGACGAGCCGCAGCCGAAGTTGCGGTCGGCGACGATAACGCCGGACTGGTCGTAGGGCGCGGCGTTGAGCATGAACTCGGTCGGCGTGCCGTCGGGCTTGAAGCGCGAATCGTAGAACAGGATCTCGCGGTACTTGGGCCCGCGCGGCACCTTGTTAAAGCGCGTCGGGCACAGCTGGTTGGTGTCGATGTTCGCCTCATGCATGGGCACGGCGATCGCGGTCAGTGTGGTAAAAGCTTGCATGTTTATATAACCCGTTGATTTATTTAATTATTTCTCTGACGTCAGTCAGATGTCCTTTGATCGCTGCTGCGGCCGCCATCGCCGGACTGAGCAGATGGGTGCGCCCGCCCGGGCCCTGGCGGTTGCGGAAATTGCGGTTCGAGGTCGAGGCGCAACGCTCACCCGGCTGCAGGTTGTCGCCGTTGATGGCGGTGCACAGCGAGCAGCCCGGATCGCGCCACTCAAACCCCGCTTTGATGAACACCTGGTCGAGGCCCTCGGCTTCGGCCTGGCGTTTGACCGCCATCGAACCCGGCACCACCCAGGTCATCACCTTGGCCTTGCCGTGTTTGGCCACCGCAGCAGCGGCGCGCAGATCTTCAATACGGCCGTTGGTACAAGAGCCGATGAACACGCGGTCGAGCCGGATGTCCTGCAGACCCATACCCGGGCGCAGGCCCATATATTCAATTGCGGTTTCGTATTCAGACCGTTTCTTCGCGTCCTTGATGCTTGAAGGGTCCGGCACCACGCCGGTGATCGGCAGTGCGTGCTCGGGGGTGATGCCCCAGGTCGCGGTCGGTGCAATCTGTGAAGCATCGAGCTTCACTGCCTTGTCGAAGGTCGCGCCGTCGTCGGTGGCCAGCGTACGCCATGCTGCAAGACCCTGCTCCCAGGCTTTGCCTTTGGGCGCATAAGGCCGGCCCTCGACATAAGCAAAAGTCTTGTCATCCGGCGCGATCAGGCCGACGCGCGCGCCGGCTTCGATCGACATATTGCAGATGGTCATGCGTCCTTCCATGCTCAGATTGCGGATGGTCGAGCCGGCGTATTCAATGGCATGGCCGGTCGCGCCATCGACGCCGATCTGTGCGATCAGTGCGAGGATCACGTCTTTTGCAGTCACACCAAAACCCAATTCGCCGTCGATGGTGACGCGCATCGCCTTGGGTTTGCGCTGCCACAGCGCCTGCGTCGCCATCACATGCGCAAACTCGGACGCACCGACGCCGTACGCGAGGCAGCCAAAGGCGCCATGGGTGGAGGTGTGCGAATCATTGCCGATGACGAACAGCCCGGGCTGGATGATGCCCTGCTCCGGCGGCACGATATGCATGATGCCCTGCTGCTCGTGCGCCATACCGAACAGCGTGACGCCGTATTTTTTCGCCATGTCCTGCATGTCGATCACCATGTTGCGGATGCCGATATCCGGAATGCCGTCGGTGCCTTTGGCGCGGCCCGTGGTGGGTACGTAGTGATCGGTGAACGCGTAGATCTGCCCGGGCTTGAGCACCTGGCGCCCGGTCTTTTCCAGTTCAGTGAAGGCGTGCAGGGTGTTTTCCTGGGCCAGCGCGACATCGACATACATCAATGACTCACCTTCGTCGGTGAGGATTTGGTGCGAATTCCAGAGTTTCTCGATGATCGATTGCGGTTTGTTCATGAAGCCTTGTTCCGGATGTTGCGGTGACTGAAGCAATAACTGAAGAGTTGACTGAAGTGTTAACTACAGGCAGGTCAGAGCAGTTCACGCACGTCGGTGAAATGCCCCTTCAATGCCGCCGCAGCCGCCATCGCCGGGCTGACCAGATGCGTGCGACCTCCCGGGCCCTGACGGTTGCGGAAATTGCGGTTGGAAGTCGATGCGCAACGCTCCCCCGGATTCAGCTGGTCGCCGTTGATGGCGGTGCACATCGAGCAACCCGGATCGCGCCATTCGAATCCGGCAGCGATGAGGATTTTGTCGAGCCCCTCCTTTTCCGCCTGCGCTTTGACCAGTTTCGACCCCGGCACCACCCATGCCGGCACTACCGCCTTGCCGCGCTTCGCCACTTCGGCGGCGGCCCGCACATCTTCAATACGGCTGTTGGTGCAGGAGCCGATGAATACGCGGTCGATTTTGATGTCGGTGAGTGCCATGCCGGCCTGCAGGCCCATGTAATCCAGCGCCATGGTCCAGTCGCTGCGTTTGCGTTCGTCGGGCGCGTTACGCGGATCGGGTACTGCACCGCCCACTGGGCCAGCCATTTCAGGATTCACGCCCCAGGTCACCATGGGCTCGATCTGCGCGGCGTCCAGCGTGACCTCGCGGTCAAATACGGCGCCGGCTTCCGTCGGAAGCGTCAGCCAGCGTTCCATCGCAGCATTCCATTCCACGCCCTTCTTAGGCGCGTAGGGGCGGCCTTCCATGTAAGCGTAGGTCGTCTCATCAGGCGCAATCATCCCGCAGCGTGCACCCGCCTCGATCGACATATTGCACACGGTCATGCGGCCTTCCATGCTCATCGCGGCAAAAGTGGAGCCGGCATATTCAATGGCATGGCCAACGCCGCCCGCGGCACCGATCTTCGCGATCACCGCAAGAATGATGTCCTTGGGTGCAACACCGAAGCCGAGTTTGCCGTTGACGGTAATGCGCAGTTTTTTCGGTTTGCGCTGCCAGGTTGCCTGCGTCGCCATGACGTGGGTCATGTCAGAAGCGCCCATACCAAAGGCAATCGCACCGAAAGCGCCGTGCGTCGACGTGTGCGAATCGGCACCGGCGATGAGCAGACCCGGCTGAGTGATCCCCTGCTCCGGCGGCACGATATGCAGAA
Organism: uncultured beta proteobacterium; assembly: GCA_903933915.1. Lineage (GTDB taxonomy): Bacteria > Pseudomonadota > Gammaproteobacteria > Burkholderiales > SG8-41. The sequence goes on from CAIZLW010000131.1 coordinate 35,187, forward strand.
TGCCCTGACCCGGATCATCAAAACCAAACAGCTTGATGCCGTGCAATTTGGTGTTTGCGTGCTGCGCGATCACCATGTTGCGGATTTCATCGACGGCGATACCGGCAATACCCTTCTCGCGGCCCGTGGTGGGCACGTAATGATCAGTAAAGGCTAAAACCTGATGCGGGCGTGCAACCGACTGTTTGCGCTGCTTCAATGCCTCGAAAGCGTGCGAAGAACCCTCGTGGATCAGTGCGAGATCGACATAAATGAGAATTTCGCCTTCCTCTTCCGCTACGACGTGACCATCCCAAATCTTGTCGAACATCGTGATTGCGTTCATTGTGTTTCCTGTATTGCGAATGCAGTGTTTACTTAATCATACCGAGGTCGCTGAGGATGGTGCGGTAATCGGCGTATTCACTATCGAACAGTTTGCGGGTCTGCGCGCTGTTCAGGTAATTGGCTTCCCATGTGTTCTGCTCCAGCGCTTCCTTCCATGTCGGAGTCGCCACGACTTTCGCCAGCACCGCGTCCCACCAGGCAATCTGCGCTGCAGTCATACCCTTCGGACCGATGACGCCGCGCCAGGTATCCATCACCGCCTTGTAGCCGAGTTCGGTCCAGGTCGGCGTTTCGGCATAAGGCCCGCCGATGCGTTTTGGCGCAAGAATCGCCAGGGTTCTTATTTTGCCGGCCTGCACCATGCGCACCACTGAGGACGGCGTACCGGTATGGGCGTCGATGTGCCCGCCGAGCAACGCGGTCACCGCGTCTCCGCCGGAACCGAGCACGACAGCCTTGAGCTTGCGCGGATCGATGCCACCGGCCTTGGCCACCAGCGCAAAAGACAGGTGGTTGACGCTGCCCAGCGTGGTCGGTGTGGACACGGCCAGAGCCTGCGGATCCTTGCGCAGGCGGTCGATGAAATCCTGACCGCCCTTCAACGGCGAGTCGGCACGTACCGCAACGACAGTGTATTCACTGAACAGGTTGGCCAGTGGCGTCACGTCGCGGGACTTGATGGCGCCACGGCCGTTGATATCGTTGGCAATCAGGTTAGGGGAATTGATCGCGATGAAGTGGCCGTCACCGGCGTGCTGGTTGAGATAAACCAGCGATACGGCACCACCTCCACCTGGCTTGTTGGTCACCGTAACCGACACTGGCGCGAGATTGTTTTCCTGGATGATTTTCTGCAACAGTCGCGCCGAGCGGTCGATCCCGCCGCCGGGCGTGGTGGGCACGACGATTTCAATCGGCTTGTCCGGTTGCCAGCCTTGAGCCGCGGCGGGCAGCGCCAGTAAAGTAAAGGCGCACAACATCATCCGCAGGGATTTTCCGTAAATCATAGGGTTCTATATCCGAATTGCAGAAGTGCTGCGCCTACCATCCCTTGATCAGATCAGCACTCGGTTTGACCTCGCCGCGCTCGACGCGAAGCACGAGTTCGTTCATTTTGATGTGCAGCGGCGCGGGCACGCCGATGAAGGCTCCGCGCTCAGCGACGTAGCCGTTGATGAATTCGGTTTCGGTGCGGCGGCCCTTGAACATGTCCTGCGCCATCGAAGGCCGCTGTTCGTCGGAACGCTTTTTGGCGCCTTCGACCAGAATTTCCTCGATACCGGCCAGCGCATCGTGATTACCCTCACCTGCGAGTGCGAGCATTTCCGGTTCCATGCCGAGCATGCGCTCCAGCGAATAACCCAGCGCCTGGCCAACGCGCACCGACTGCGCGCCAAGGCGGATCGACACCGAACGCGGACCATCGGCGGCATCGCGCTGATTGCCCGAGAGACCGGTCGCCGCGCACAGGCCGTTGCGCATCGCATTCACCGTCAGCTTGGACCAGCGCTCGCCCCACAGATTGGTGGTGACTTTGGAGCTGTCGGCCGAACGCAGCATGTCGGCGATTTCCTGGGCGCGAGGCGTGACGCGGCCATGCGGCTCGCCGACGCGGAACACCGTGTGTTTGTCGCCGCCCAGCGGCACCGTGCGTTTGATGCGCCCCGGTGCATACAGTTCAGCCGCGACCAGACTGGCGATGCAGCCCAGGGTCTTGCCCCAGCCGACGATGGCGGCGATGCGTTCTTCATTGATGCAGTTCTGCAGCGATACGCAGAAGCCGTCGGGCGCGAGGTACGGCTTGATCAGGTGCGTCGCCCATTCGGTGTCGTACGACTTCACGCAGATAAACGCGATATCGACCGCACGTTCCTTGCAGAAACGCTGCACTTCGGTGAGGTGCAGGGCCTTGACCTTCACCACATGGGTTTCTTCCGGCGTCATGCCCGACAGGTGCAGACCGTGCTCGCGCATGGTTTCGACATGCTCCGGCCACGGGTCGATCAGCGTGACGTCATGTCCGGCGCGGGTCATGTGACCGCCGGCGATGCCACCAATGGCGCCGGCGCCTACTACTACGATGCGTTTACCCACGGATAACTCCTGGAAAAAAGATCAACTACAGCCACAGAGAAACCCCGGACAATCCGAGGAATAATCGTAAGCCATTGTTTTTATTCGACTTTATATGTAGCCTCTGTGGCTACAGGTTTTCGCTTTTACAACTTCGCAATAATCGCTTCAGCAAAACCCCTGGTGCCGGACGTGCCGCCGAGATCACGCGTCACGTGCTTCTTCTCGGCCAGCACTGCGGTCATCGCGGCATCGATGCGGTTGGCTGCATCGGTCTCGCCGATGTGGCGCAGCATCAGCACCCCGGAGAGAATCATCGCCATCGGATTGGCGATGTCCTTGCCAGCGATATCCGGTGCGGTACCGTGCACGGCTTCGAACATCGCGCAATCAGGGCCGATGTTCGCACCCGGCGCCACGCCGAGACCACCGACCAGACCGGCGGCGAGATCGGAGACGATGTCGCCGAACAGGTTGGCCAGCAGCAGGCCGTCAAAAGTTTCCGGCTTGATCACCAGTTCCATGCACAACGCGTCGATGACGCGGGAATCGCAAATGATGTCGGGGTAATCCTTGGCCACATCCTGCCCCGCCTTGAGGAACAGGCCGTCGGTCATTTTCATGACGTTGGCCTTGTGGCCGATGGTCATCTTGCGGCGGCCGGTTTTTTTCAGGTATTCGAAACCGTATCGCGCGGTGCGCTCAGTGGCGCCGCGGGTGATGATTTTGATCGCCTCGGCGGTGTCCTCGTCGATCATGCGCTCGTTGCCGACGTAGAGGTCTTCGCTGTTTTCGCGAAAAATCACCAGGTCGACATTCTGGTAGCGCGACGCCACGCCGGGATAGTTTTTGATCGGGCGCACATTGACAAACAGTTTCAGTTCCTTGCGCAGCGCGATAGCAATGCTCGGGTAATCGGTACGCGATTCCTTGCCGTTTTTGACGCGCTCGATATTGATGCGGTAGTTGCCGCCGAACGGGGTCTGCGTCGGGCCTTTCAGCGCCAGTTTATTGCGCTCGATCGACTCGAGCACGCTGACCGGCAGCGGTGTGCCGGATTCCTTCTCGGCGCGCAGCCCGACCAGAACCTCTTCGAACTCCACTTTTGCACCCGACGCCTTGATGATGGCGCAGGTGGCGCCGACGACTTCCGGTCCGATGCCGTCGCCGGGCACCACGGTTACTTTATTCAAAACACGTTCCCCAAATAAACAAAATTAAAAATTCAAAGACACTTAACTCTCGTCACCCTTGCTGCCCAGCCTTCGCAGTATCGGCATGATGAACGGCAGCGCGACCGAGATCACCGACATCGCCAGCAGCGTCACGGTGATGCCGCTGTTGTAGAAAATCTTCAGGTCGCCGCCGGAAATGGTCATCGCCTGGCGGAACGACTGTTCCATGATGCCGCCCAGCACCAGCGACAGCACCAGTGGTGCGACCGGAATATCGAGCTTGCCGAAGACATAACCGACCACACCGAAGCCGAGGATCAGCCACAGATCCACCGTGCTGCCGTTGATGGCGTAAGCGCCGATCGCCGAAATGGCGACGATCAGCGGATAGAGGATGCCGACGGGGATATACAGCAACCGCACAAACAGGCCGATCAGCGGCAGGTTGAGGATCACCAGCATGATGTTGCCGATGTACATGCTGTTGATCAGCCCCCACACCAAGTCAGGCCGGCTCTGGAACAGCATCGGGCCCGGCTGCACGCCGTACATGATGAAGGCGCCGAGTATCACTGCGGTCGCCCCGCCACCGGGAACACCCAGTGTCAGCAGCGGCACCAGCGCGCCGGCGGTATCGGAGTTGTTCGCCGACTCCGGACCGGCTACGCCTTCGATGGCGCCATGACCGAACTCCTCGGGGTGCTTCGACAGCCGTTTTTCAGTGGTGTACGACATGATCGAGGCAATCGTGCCGCCGGCGCCCGGCAGCACGCCGATGACAAAGCCGATGATGCCGCCGCGCCAGATCGGGCCAATTGAGCGCTGCCATTCTTCTTTGGTGAGCCACAGCTTACCGTTGATTTTCATCGCTTCGGCGGATGTGCCTCTGACGATGTCTTCGAGGCCGCGGAACACCTCGGCCATCGCAAACAGGCCGACCACGACAACCACGAAACCGACGCCGTCCTGGAATTCGGGAATGCCCATGGTGTAACGCGCCTGGCCGCTCTGCAGATCGATGCCGATGGTGGCAATGACCAGGCCAAAGATCGTCGCAATGACGCCTTTCGCCGGCGATTGGCCGGTCAGCGTGGACACTGCGGTCATCGCAAACAGCATCAGCGTGAAATATTCGGCGGGGCCGAATTTCAGCGCCATCGAGGCCAGCGGCACGGCAAACAGGGTCAGGCCAATCACGCCGATGGTGCCGGCAATGAACGAGCCGATCGCGGACACCGCCAGCGCCGCGCCGGCGCGCCCTTTGCGCGCCATTTCATAACCGTCGATCGAGGTCATCACCGACGCCGCCTCCCCCGGGGTGCGGATCAGGATGGCGGTGGTGGAACCGCCGTATTTGGCGCCGTAATAAATACCGCACAGCATGATCAGCGCCGAGGTCGGGTTCATGCCGTAGGTGATCGGGATCAGCAGCGCGATGCCGGCCGAAGGTCCGATGCCCGGCAGCACGCCGATGATGGTGCCCATCAGTACGCCGAGAAAGGTGTACCAGAGGTTGATCGGCTGCATGCAGACGACAAAGCCGTTGAGGATATGAGTGAAGGTTTCCATGGCGGCCTCAGAACGGCAGGATGCCGAGCGGCAGATTGACGCCCAGCAGTTTGGTAAACATGAAATAGCTGATGACCGCGAACAGCACGCTGGTCAGTACGTTCATCAGCCAGCGGTTGCGGTTGAAATACGCGGTCAGCACCAGCAGGTAAATCGCCGTCGAAAGAACGAAGCCCAGCGGTTCGAAAGTGGCGATGTAAATCGCCGTCCACACCGCAATCGCCACCACCAGCCAGTGATGGCGGTCCCATTTCGGCTCGGTCGATGCGCCGCCTTGCCCGGCCGACAGCTTCGCCTTCGCGGTGTTGCGGATGATTTCGACCAGCAGCATGGCCGCACCGAGCAGCAGGCCGACGCCGAGCATGCGCGGGAAGGCTTTGGGGCCCAGTGGATCACCCAGTTCCAGACTGGGAATCTGGGCCGTTGCCCAGAAATAAACGCCGGCCAGCAGCAGCGTACAGGCCAGGATGATGCGATCAGCCATTATTGTTTTACTCCTCCGAAAATCGGCTTGAAGGGCGTCAATGCGACAGCAGGGTCCGTAATGTGTAATTAAGGCGCCCTGCGCATTGCGCGTGTTTCGCAGCGCGAAATCTTAACCGAGTTCGCCTATGACGTGTTGCCGCCATGGCATCAACCGGCCGGATCGTGGACCCCTATTCACACCGTCAATTAATACAGTTTCAACAAGCACCTTTACTGGGCGCGCGTGACATGCGCAGCCGCTGATACCGGGCGGTCCCGCCACTGCATACCGTTCTGATGAACCGACACCGTGAGATTCTGCAATGTTGCGATCGCGCATCTGAGGTATTCCGGCAGCCGCGCGAACACTGGGGAAATCCTTGACGACGGCAATGACCGATTGACGTCTGGCCGCACCTCGCCAACAATCCGCTTACGCATCGACGAGTGCCGCAGGATAATAAATAATTGTTTTAAAACGATATTTTATTGCCTTCGGCAATGCACTATTGAGCACAGCTGTCACTGCCCGATCCGCGTCGTCGTGCCCGATCCCGCCCGCACCTTCTATGACACGATAACCCGCATGCCTGGGGAAGACCTCACCGCGCGCATGGGCCGGCCGCCGATCTGGTCACCAAAGCCACGCCTGACGGCTTTACGCCGGGCATGCCCGGCGGCCATCACACCATCCTGCCGGCGGTCAGCATCAGCACGAAACAATCAGCATCGGGGCGTTTACAATCGGTCATTCCACGGCGCGGTTGGCGCCGGCATCTTTTCCATCAGGCCCCAGATGAACGATCGCAGCCCCGCTTCCGTTGTTGACCGCATCCGTAACGCCATCGGCCCGCAGGCCGTGCTCACCGCGGCAGCAGACCTTGAACCCTATGTCGTCGACTGGCGCGGTGTTTATCGTGGCGCCGCAGCGGCCGTGGTCCGCCCCGCCAATACCGCAGAGGTCGCCGCAGTGATGAAAATATGCGCCGAGTCCGGCACTCCTGTTGTGCCCCAAGGGGGCAACACCGGCATGTGCGGCGCTTCGGTACCGAACGCCGGCGGCAACGAAATCGTACTGACGCTGGCACGCATGAACAAGGTGCTCGACGTCGATCCGCTGAACAACACATTGACTGTTGAAGCTGGTTGCGTGCTCGCCGCCATCCAGCAGGCGGCGATGGATGCGAACCGGCTGTTTCCGCTGAGCCTCGGCGCCGAGGGCAGTTGCCAGATCGGCGGCAACCTGTCGACCAACGCCGGCGGCGTCAATGTGCTGCGTTACGGCAACACCCGCGACCTGGTGCTGGGTGTCGAAGTCGTGCTGCCCGACGGCCGCATCTGGAACGGCCTCAGAGGCCTGCGCAAGGACAATACCGGATACGATCTGAAACACCTGTTCATCGGCGCCGAAGGCACGTTGGGCATCATTACCGCGGCCACTTTAAAACTGTTCCCCCGCCCTGCGGCCAATGCGACGGCGTGGATGGCCGTGCCGCACCCGGAAGCTGCGCTGCAATTGCTGGCGCTGATGCGCCGGCATTGCAACGATCGCATCACCGCCTTCGAGCTGATTTCGCGACACAGCCTGGAACTGGTGTGGAAACACGTGCCCGGCACGCGCGACCCGATCGCCGAAGCGCATCCGTGGTACGTGCTGACCGAACTCGCCGACGCCGGCAACGAGCAGGCGCTGCGCGCCGATCTGGAAACCGCGCTGGAAGAAGCGCTGCAGCAGTCGCTGGTCGATGACGTCGTCATCGCGGAAAACCGCAGCCAGGCCCAGGCGCTGTGGCATATGCGTGAATCGATCCCCGAAGGCGCGCGGCAGGAACCGGTGATGGTGTACCGGCACGACATCGCCGTAGCCGTCGGCCGCATCCCTGAATTCATCCGTGAGGCGCAGGCGGCGCTGGAAGCGCGCTTCCCCGGCGTCAAACTGATCTGCTTCGGTCACCTCGGCGACGGCAACCTGCATTACAACGCTTACCTGCCGGAACGCCTGCGTTCCGATGCGGCTGCGCGCGATGCGCATGATGTGACCGAAACGGTGTACGACATCGTGCAGCAGTACGGCGGCAGCTTCAGCGCAGAGCACGGCATCGGATTATCGAAGGTCGCCGAGCTCGCGCGTTACAAAAACCCGGTTGAACTCGACCTGATGCGCACCGTCAAGCGCGCACTGGATCCGCGCGGACTGATGAACCCCGGCAAGGTGCTCTAGGCTGCCGCGACAAACAGTCCGATCACGCAGAACAAAGCGGCAGACCAGACCAGCGAACGCAGCAGCGGCCGGTCATAAAGATAGGCCAGCGTATAGATGATCCTGAAGCTTACAAACGCAACAGCAAGGAGGTCGATTGTGGCCTGCCGGCCCCCGGCCAGGTGTGCGATGATCACCGCCGCCGCAAACAGCGGAAACGCCTCGAAGGCATTGAGCTGCGCCCAGTAGGCGCGCTGCTGGCGAGGCGGGAGTTGATCGACTCCGGCGCGGGGCGCAGCGTTGTCGTAAGTGCGTCGCCACTTGGATGCCACCGTAGGCCAGTACGGCAGCAGGCCAGCGACAAGGATCATCCAGTAAGCGGTGGTCATGGATCACTCTCCGTAGCAGGTTGGCCGGCGTAAATGGCAGTATTCTCAGGAATGAGTGCGGAACCAAAGATGCGGAACCAAATACAGGACAATCCAGCCCAAGGAGTCATTATGAGTGAAAAAATCATAAAAACCGATGCCGAATGGAAGGCCATGCTGTCGCCCCAGCAGTTTGAGGTGGCCCGTCGCAAAGGCACCGAGCGTGCATTCACCGGCGAATACTGGGACAACCACGAAAACGGCGTCTACCGCTGCATATGCTGCGGTGCCGAGCTGTTCAACGCCGCTGAGAAATTCGAATCCGGCAGCGGCTGGCCCAGTTTCTGGCAACCGGCAGTTACCGGAAATGTGGCGACCGAAGAAGACAACGGTTTGTTCATGACCCGCACCGAAGTGCTGTGCAATCGCTGCGATGCCCACCTTGGCCACGTGTTTGAAGATGGACCGAAGCCGACAGGCCTGCGCTACTGCATCAATTCGGCGTCACTCAAGTTCGAAAAGAAGTGAATCGCGCTACACGCCGCGCATTTGATCTGGCAGCTGCAGCCCTGATCACTGAATTCGAACGGGCAGGACCTTTTCCCGATCAGGAAGTCACGCCCCCGTTACTGGCAGAGGCCGTACGTGAATGCCTGGAAACCTGCCAACTCGTTGACGCCGAGGAACAGGTGCTGCCGCTGGAAGAAGTCGACGAACTGTGCACCTACGCGCTGGAGTGCCTCACGGACATGGGACTGTGGGCGTGGCAGCTGAAACTCGATGGGCACCGTATCGCGATCGAGGATCTGGCGTTGGACATGGCGCAATGGGTCATCAAACACGGCGGTGAAATCACCGTGCTCGAACCCGTGGTCAATGCCCTCGCCCGGCAAGCCAATCTGACCCACGACGCGGCCGGGCTCAACGCATTATTCGACTGCGCCTGTGGCGTCATCGCCCATGTGGCGCCGGGCATTGCCGAAAGCACTGATCGGGACACGCTGCAGCAGTGGCTGACGCTGCATTTCAACTGCGCGATCATCGCCACGCGTACCCAGCAGCCTGATCTGATGAACGCGGCCTACGATCTGCTGGAAACCCATTTACCGGCGCATTGTCAGGCTTTCTATGCCGAAGGCGTCCGCGAATCAGCCAAACCCGTTTATGGCCCGCATGTTGGCACCATGATGCGCGAACGTCTCGCAAAATGGACTGCCTGACACTAAGTATGGATAATGGCCGCCTATGAAATTCCTGTTTGATATTTTCCCTGTCATCCTATTTTTTGCGGCATTCAAGCTCTACGGCATATATATCGCCACGACCGTGGCCATCGTTGCCACGGTTTTGCAGATTGCCTGGGTCTGGATCAAACACCGCAAAGTCGAGAATATGCAGTGGATCAGCCTGGTGCTGATTGTCGTCTTTGGCGGTGCCACCCTGCTGCTGAAGGATGAAACCTTCATCAAATGGAAGCCGACGGTGCTGTACTGGCTGTTCGCCACCGTGCTCACCGTTTCCTGGCTTTTTTTCAGCAAGAACTTCATCCGTTCAATGATGGATCAGCAGGTCAGCGCCCCGGATCAGGTATGGAACAGGCTGCTGTTCGCTTGGGTCGGATTTTTTGTCTTTATGGGCATCCTCAATCTCTACGTCGCCTTCAATTACCCGACCGATACCTGGGTCAGTTTCAAGCTGTTTGGCGGCATCGGTCTGATGCTGCTGTTTGTGCTGGGTCAGGCATTTGTGCTCGCTCCCCACATGAAGGAAAAGAGCGACGAATGATTGATCTGCGCCGCATCGATTTATGACCATTGCCGACAGCATTCTCGACAAACTGGCGCTGCTGGCGCCCGAATCGATCGAGTTGCTCGACGAATCCGGCCAGCATCTCGGCCACGAAGGAGCAAAGGGCGGCGGCGGACACTACCAGCTGATCATCGTATCGCCTGCCTTCACCAACAAACCGCTGCAATCCCGCCATCGTATGGTGTACGACGCTCTCGGCGGGATGATGGACAAGGAAATCCATGCACTCGCCATCAAGGCGTATGCCCCGGACGAAATATGACCATGAACACCCACACAGGAGCCGTTGCCATGTTCAAGACACCATCTCTTACCCTGCTGCTTGCCATTGCTGCGTCGCTTGCAGCGCCGGCGGCGCTGGCCCAGGTCGCTAAAGTCAATGGAACGGTGATTCCACAATCCCGTTCTGATGTCATGCTCAAAGAAGTCACTGCGCAGCAGGGCCGGCCGGATTCCCCCGAATTGCGCGCCGCGATCAAGTTGGAATTGATCAACCGCGAAGTCATGGTCCAGGAAGCAATAAAGATGGGGCTCAACAAGAATCCGGAAGTCAGCGCGCAGCTCGACCTCGCCCGTCAGAGCGTTCTTGTCGGCGCCTTTCTCAACGAAACCGCCCGCCGCCATGTGCCGACTGAAGAATCATTGAAAAAAGCTTACGAGCGATTCAAGGATAGCCCCGCAGCCAACGAATTCAGGGCGCGCCACATCCTCGTGGCCACCGAAGCCGATGCCAAAGAAATCATCACCCGTCTCAAGGCGGGCGCTGATTTTGCAAAGGTTGCGGCGGAGAAATCGATCGATGAAGGCACCAAGGCACAGGGTGGCGACCTGAACTGGTCTCCTCCCACCCGTTACGTCCGCCCGTTCGCCGAAGCGCTGGCGCGGCTGAAAAAAGGCGAGATGACTGAAACACCCGTGCAGACCAACTTCGGCTGGCACGTAATCCAGCTTGATGACGTTCGCCCGTTGAGCTTTGATGCGATAAAGCCCCAGTTGCAGCAGGTCGTGCAACGTGAAAACGTCCAGAAAGTCATTGATGACCTCCGCGCGAAGGCCAAGGTCGAGTAAGCTTCGCGCTCCGCAGCCCGCATAGGCTGCAGCAACAAAAAAGCCCGGCCGTCATGGCCGGGCTTTTTTACGCAGGTGCGATCATCGGCATTCCGCTACAGGATGACATCGGCGCCGGCGGCCATTGTCGATTGGCGTCTTGCTGAATACCAACTCCCAGGTTTCTTCACCGCAATACTCATCACCACAAAAGAAAAAGCCCGACCTCATCGAGGCCGGGCTTTTCCGGTATGGGTGCCTGACAATGTCCTACTTTCACACGGGTAGTCCGTACTATCATCGGCGCTGAGTCGTTTCACGGCCCTGTTCGGAATGGGAAGGGGTGGGACCAACTCGCTATTGTCGTCAGGCATAGCTGTTTGGCTTTACATGCAGCACACCAATGTGCACTGCATGCGAGCCGAATCTGGAAGAAGTAAAGTTTAGTATTTAAATCAAACACTTGGTTTGATTGAACATTAACATGAGCCTACCTGAGCCAACTGATCCGACCAAGGATCAGCGCACGCTCAAAATTATAGGATCAAGCCTCACGGGCAATTAGTATCGGTTAGCTCAAAGCATTGCTGCTCTTACACACCCGACCTATCAACGCGGTGGTCTTCCGCGACCCTTTAGGGGAATCAAGTTCCCGGGAAGTCTCATCTCGAGGCAAGTTTCACGCTTAGATGCTTTCAGCGTTTATCTTTTCCGCATTTAGCTACCCGGCGATGCCACTGGCGTGACAACCGGTACACCAGAGATGCGTCCACTCCGGTCCTCTCGTACTAGGAGCAGCCCCCCTCAAACTTCCAACGCCCACTGCAGATAGGGACCAAACTGTCTCACGACGTTTTGAACCCAGCTCACGTACCACTTTAAATGGCGAACAGCCATACCCTTGGGACCGGCTACAGCCCCAGGATGTGATGAGCCGACATCGAGGTGCCAAACTCC
>CAIZLW010000132.1 GCA_903933915.1 uncultured beta proteobacterium
AAGTTGCCATTGGCGGCATAAGCCCAAGCATGTTTTGCACATAGACGGAAAATTCAGGCCTGATGAATCTGATCGGCAACAGCAGCTAACCGATGCATTGCCGACTGAGTCAGTCTGCAAGCCGAACTGCCGCCAGGATCGAATTTCAGCAAGTGGCAGTTTGAGGATCAGTAAGCTGCCATACCGCTTGCAATCATCATCAGGCCGCTTTGGATCGATAGCACTCATTGGGATTTGCGAGTTAACCAACGAAAACAAGCCATACAAGAGCAATGACGTTCGTCACTTCATGAACCAGATTGTTCAGGGGGATTTCGTCCAAGGGCATTTGAGCCATAGGCGCTTCCCCTGCGGGGCAGTTTCGTTATGGTTAACTGCTTTTTCCAGGATGCTTGGCTACCTCAGAGCAATGCCGCTTTCAACGCGCTGCCTGCGCTGAATTTTGCGCCGGCATTCGCCGTCTTTGATGCCTTGAAACGCAGCACTTTGGCTGCGGGAATCAGCACCACGTCCCCCGTACGCGGGTTGCGTCCGCTGCGTGCCGCGCGGCGGCCAACGTCAAAGCGGCCAAAACCCTTAAGACTGACGACGCCCCCCTGCCGCAGCGTGGCTGCAATCGCAGCCTGCAGGGCATCAAGCACGCGATGCGCGGTGGCTTCGCCGATGGAGACCCGAGCCGCCATCTCGCGACAAAGCGTAAATTCCGACACCGACGGGAGGTGCTTTGGCTTGTGATAGACAAGGTAGGTCATCGACTGGCCGGTACGCGGATTGCGCCCGACCTTGGGGCTCGGCAGGCCGCGCGAGAAACTGCCAAAGCCGCGCAGAACCACCCGCGCACCGGCATCCGTATGCATTTTCAAGCAGGCCTCAAAGGCTTCAATCAGCCGCTCGACGACATCACGGGACAGCTCGGCCGACCTTGCGACGGTCTGGATTGTTTCGCTCTTGTTCATGACGCGGCACTCCTTGAAACCCCGGCAATCCGGCAGGCTAAATCAAGCTTCATGATACCGTCGGAATCCACCGCACAAAAGTCGTAGCCCTTTGGCAGTGCGGGGTTCCCGCCTTTTATGGAAAAAGGCATTCGGTGCTACAGCACCAGCGGCGCGTCCGGCAACTCGTTGGGATTGTTACCCGTCGAGGGAAAATGCTCGGTCAGAACAACGTTGATTGCGTTGAGCGCCGCCAGCGTGCCGGTTTCAAAACGACCTTCGCGAAACGCCTGCTCCATCTGCCGACAGACGGCGCGCCAGAATGCCGGCCCGACCCGGGCGTTAATACCGCGATCGGCAACAATCTCAACGCGGCGGTCGATCAGTTGCAGATAGATCAGCACGCCGCTGTTTTCCTCGGTATCCCACACCCGCAGCTCGGAAAAAAGGGCAATCGCGCGATCCCGGGGGGCGTGCTGGCGCCACAGCGTGGGCAGCGGCAGCCCGGCTTCGACCACCAGCCGCAACTCGCCGCAATGCGTTCGCTCGGAGGCCGCAATCGCGCGCGTCACGGCGGCGAGCGTCGCTGGCGGAAAGGCGCGCAGCGCCCACCAGTCCGGCAGGAGCAGATGACGAAACAAACGGGACAGTTGCATTACCAGTCTCCCGAGGCGCCGCCGCCACCAAAACTGCCACCACCGCCAGAAAAACCGCCCGAGCTGCCCGACCCGCCCGAACCGCCGCCCCAGGAATGGCCGCCGGAGGACCTGCCGCCGCCCGAATGGCCGAACAGCAGAGAGAGGATGAAGACCACGATGCCGATGAGGAGGGCCAGGACGAAGGAGGAAATGAGGAAGGCGGCGATCACGCCCGCCGCACCACCGATGATGCCGGCGGCCAACAATCGGCCAAACAGGGCGCGCAGAAAGCCGCCCGCCACAAAAATCACGGCGAAGCCGGCAATCAGCAGGTATTCAAAGCGGTCCCCTCCCAACCCGGAGTCGGCCGCCGCCTGAGGGGGCGGCAGCGCTTCGCCCGCCACGACGCGGATCATGCGATCAAGGCCGGCATCGATGCCGGCGTAAAAATCGCCCTGCTTAAAGCGGGGGGTGATGGTTTCGCTGATGATACGCTTGGCCGTGGCATCGTTCAGCACGCCTTCGAGTCCGTAGCCCACTTCAATCCGCAGCTTCTTGTCGTCCTTGGCAATCAGCAGCAGCGCGCCATCGTCAATCCCCTTGCGCCCGAG
>CAIZLW010000133.1 GCA_903933915.1 uncultured beta proteobacterium
CGGCCAGATGCTGCTCGATACCACGCTGGGTATCGGCCTCGTGCATGACACCGACCTCGAACTGCTGATTCCGCGGTTTCGTGATGGGGGAAGCGCACCGGACGAGGCCGCGCTGGCCGCCGCAATCGACGCACTGCAAAACGGCCGCAATCCCGGGCTGCAACTGGATACCGGCGCGGGCCTCATCCCCGTGATGCCGGTGCGCACTGCCGACGTGCCGGCAAAATTCGGATTTGTCGCGCGTCCGGTGCAACCCGCCGGAGAAGCGGAGTGTTACTAGGCAGCGCAGGATTGCCGTTTGCGCCCGCCCGACGTAACCTGCGCGACATTCACCAGCACCGCCACTCCGAACACTCTTGCCCATGAAACCACTGACCGACTTCCGCACCGACACGGTGACCCGCCCGACCGCCGAAATGCTCGCCGCCATGCAGGCCGCCACCCAGGGCGACGATTCACGCGACGGCGATCCCACCGTGATCAAACTCGAAACACTCGCGGCGTCCCGCACCGGCAAGGAAGCCGGCCTTTATATGCCCAGCGGCACGATGACCAACCTGGTTGCCGTGCTGGCGCACACATCGCGCGCCGGCGAAGTGCTGCTTGAACGCAGCGCGCACATGCTCAACACCGAACTCGGCGGACTCGCTGCCGTGGCCGGTGTGTTTTACAAGGCCATTCCAGGAACCCGCGGCGCCATGGACGAATCCGCACTGCGTGAAGCGATACGGCCGATGACCCGCAACAACTTCGGCACCGCGCTGATCTGCATGGAAAACACGCATAACGGCGCCGGCGGCGCGGTACTGCCGCTGGCGCACATGCAGATGGTGCATGAACTGGCGCGCCGCCACGGCATTCCGGTGCATACCGACGGCGCGCGGCTGTTCAATGCCGCAGCCGCGCTCGGCGTGCCGGCCGTCGACATCGCGCGCCATACCGATTCAGTGTGTTTCTGCGTATCCAAAGGACTGTCGGCACCGGTCGGTTCGGTGCTGTGCGGCAGCCGCGATTTCATCGAACGCGCACGGCCGTTCCGGCGCATGGTCGGCGGCAACATGCGCCAGGCCGGATCGATTGCAGCCGCCGGCATTGTCGCCCTGGAAACCATGGTCGATCGCCTGAAGGATGACCACGCGGCAGCAAAACGACTGGCTGCCGGACTGCATGGAATCAATGCCACGCTGGTCAATCCGGCCGACGTCGAGACCAATATCGTCCGCGTCAGCGTGCGCGCCAGCGGCCGCAATGCGGCCCAATGGGCTGAGGAATTTTCTGCGCGCGGCATCGCCGTCAGCCCTGCGGATTCAGGATCCCTGCGTTTTGTCACTCATCGCCATATCGGCAACAGCGATGTCGATGCCGCAATCGCTGCTTGCGCGGAAATCTGGCGCAAACGCTAGCGCCCCCCCCCTGCGCAAGCTGCGGTTTATTGAAGCGCCTCGCCAACCACCTCGGCCAGCAATTTCTCGACCGCACGCAGCGCGCGGATGGATTGCCCGGAGCCCTGTGCAGCAGGCACCCGATAAGACAGGTACACCGTACCGGGCGTATGCGGCAGCGTATATACCGCAATCGCGTACGGGCAAAAAACAATATTTCGCGGATCGGCTTCCATGGTGTCGCGCGACAGCGCAGCGCTGCAGAACTCAAGCACTTCTGCATTGTTGTAAATCCTGCGGTCGCGCCCCAGGTCGCGGCCAGTGCGATCGAGCATGTCGCCGACTTTCGCGGTGTAGTTGACGACCAGTCCGCGGCTTTCCAAAGCCATGATGACGCGATCCCTGACATCGGTGAATTCACCTTTGACGGATCGCAATTGCACGCCGGGTGCGGCCGCTTCTGCCAGGCCTGCGAACATCAGCCAGCCCGCGCATAACACCAAGGTCAGCCGTTTCATCAACGCACCCGCGAAGTTGTGGTCAGATTTGAGTGTAAACGCCGGCGCAGAAAATGAGCCATTGCGCAAAATCGGGGCCCCGCCAGAGGCGCTTTCCGGGGATAGCCAGGGCCGGGCCACCCCTTGCGGAAAAAAATTTAATGCCGCAACTTATTGTTTATTAATATAATTTTTGATTACCCTAGGTGCAGAGTGGTTTTCCGCGCCTTGCCCAAGGGGGGCGGATTGGGTATCTTTACTGCCCTGCTGTTCACGGTTGCAACCGCCCTCCGCGACGGACATCGGACTTCTCTCGAGACCGGTTCCGCCGCACGGCGCAGATGTCGGGCTCTGTCGTTACAGTTTGTTTCCCATCGGAAACGGCCAGGCACCTGGAATCGCAATCGGACGGGGCGCAATCGGCGCCGGTGCCGCAACTTTAGTCACCGGTTTCACCGCAACCGCCCGCTGTTTGACTGCAGGTTTCTTCTTGACTGCTTTTTTCTTAGCCGGCTTTCGAGCCGGCTTTTTTTTGCCTGGCTTTTTAGCCAGCCTTTTTTTAACCGGCTTTCGCGCCGGCTTTTTTTTGCCCGCCTTGCGGCTGGCACTTTTGGCTGCGGCCTTGCGTACGACTTTCTTTTTCGCGACCTTTTCCTTCCCGACTTTCTTCTTCGGGGCCGTTTTCTTTTTCGTCGCTTTTTTCTTTGCTGCCTTCTTCTTAGCTTTCGCCATGGGAACCTCCGTCACGGTCAACTTACGGCAGCGCATTGCCCCCTCGGGAACGACACGCCTTTCGCTGCTCTGCTAGTGCAACACTGCCCCTGCCTTGTGGGCCAGATTGCGATACAGCATGTCGGGATCGATACGGATGCCACCGCTCCAGGTCAGCAGATTCGACACCGGGTCAAACGCCACACGGCGAAACAGCGAGGCATCGGACAGCACGGCCAGCGCAGTCTCCTCCACCAGGTCGCCGAGATAGACGTGCCCCTCAAGACCATCATCAAAACGCAGCCAGAGCGTGCAGTTGTCTTCCGCACGCAGTTCGGTAACCGTGTGCAGATGAGGCCTGCGACTGCGGTAACGCCGGAACTTCAGACTGAGTGCCAAGGGATGGATCCTCCGTCATGGTGTTGATCAAAACCCGAAAAAAATCCGGCGACGGCACCCCGCGGTTTGCACCGCAGGGAAATACGCCGCCGGCTGCCTTGCTGGGTCAGCACACCATCCCGCCTTGCGGAGGGATGCACGCGTTCCATCGCATGTTCCGTGTTGGTCTCCGTCTTGCGTTTCGAACGCCCGGGATCACTCCCAGGACAGCGCGCCCCCGGTCTGATACTCAATGACGCGGGTTTCAAAAAAGTTGCGTTCCTTCTTCAGATCAATCATTTCCGACATCCACGGGAAGGGATTGCTGACGCCCTCGAACAGCGTCTCCAGGCCGATCTGCTGCGCCCGGCGGTTGGCGATGTAGCGCAGGTATTCCTTGAACATCGCCGCATTTAGGCCAAGCACACCGCGCGGCATAGTGTCTTCTGCGTAGCGGTATTCGAGTTCCACACCCTTGTGGAACAGTTCCTTGAGTTCTTCGCGGAACTCTGTGGTCCACAGATGCGGATTTTCCATCTTGATGGTGTTGATCAGGTCGATGCCGAAATTGCAGTGCATCGACTCGTCGCGCAGGATGTACTGGTATTGCTCGGCGGCTCCAGTCATCTTGTTCTGGCGGCCCAGCGCGAGAATCTGCGCAAACCCGACGTAGAAAAACAAACCTTCCATCAGACAGGCGAACACGATCAGGCTCTTCAACAGCTTCTGGTCGGCTTCCGGTGTGCCGGTCTTGAACAAAGGATCGGTCAGCACGTCGATGAACGGGATCAGAAATTCATCCTTGGCGCGGATCGACGAAACCTCGTGATAGGCGTTGAAAATCTCGCCTTCGTTGAGACCCAGACTTTCGACAATGTACTGGTAGGCGTGGGTATGGATCGCCTCTTCGAATGCCTGGCGCAGCAGATACTGGCGGCACTCGGGCGCCGTGATATGGCGGTAGGTGCCGAGCACGATGTTGTTGGCGGCCAGGGAGTCGGCGGTGACAAAAAAGCCGAGGTTGCGCTTGACGATGCGGCGCTCGTCTTCGGTCAGACCATTCGGATCTTTCCACAGCGCGATGTCGCGGCTCATCTGGATTTCCTGCGGCATCCAGTGGTTGGCACAGGCCGAGAGGTATTTGTCCCAGGCCCATTTGTACTTGAACGGCACCAGCTGATTGACGTCGGTACTGCCGTTGATGATCCGTTTGTCGGAAACATTGACCCGGCGGAGCTCGACTTCATCGGCCGGATTTTTCGCCGGAGCCCGATCGGCCTCGACGGGTTGGCGGACGGCGCCGGTTGCGGCAGCCGATGAATCTTCAAATTGCAGCATCTTCAGTCTCCTTTATTAGCGTTGTCGGTGGACACCTTCCAGGGCCGGCGACAGTTTCTTGATTATTGTTAAGGGTGAATCTGTCGCACCGCCCGCAAAGCAACCTGCAACTGCGTTTACGTACCGCCGTCCCTGATTCCACCCTGCACATTCACTGTTACTGGCAAGCCTCGCACTCAGGATCGAGTATCGAGCACACCTTGGGTTGTTCCTCCGTTGATGCACCGTCTGCCGACACGGCATTCAGCTGACCCGCGCGACCCGTTGATTTCTCCGTAGACGTCGCCCCCAGCGTGCGCAGGTAATACGTGGTCTTCAGACCGCGCAGCCATGCCAGCTTGTAGGTGTCATCCAGTTTTTTGCCTGAAGCGCCAGCCATATAGATGTTCAGCGACTGCGACTGGTCGATCCACTTCTGGCGTCGCGCCGCGCACTCCACCAGCCAGCTCGCATCGACTTCAAACGCGGTCGCATACAGCGCACGGACATCCGGCGGAACGCGGTCGATCTTCGCCAGCGAACCGTCGAAGTATTTGAGATCCGAAATCATTACTTCGTCCCACAGATTGAGCTTCTTCAGGTCGCGCACGAGGAATTCGTTAACCACCGTAAACTCGCCCGACAGGTTCGATTTGACATAGAGGTTCTGGTAGGTCGGCTCGATGCACTGCGAAAGGCCGGTAATGTTGGCAATGGTCGCCGTCGGCGCAATGGCAATGCAGTTCGAATTACGGATGCCGACGCGCTGGATGCGGCTGCGCAGAGTGGCCCAGTCCAGCTTGGTGGACATGTCGCACTCGACATATCCGCCGCGCTCATCGGCCAGCACCTTCAGCGAATCCAGCGGCAGGATGCCGCGATCCCACAGCGAACCCTTGAACGTCGAATACGGGCCGCGCTCTTCCGCCAGATCGGACGAAGCCGAATAAGCAGTGTAGGTCACCTGCTCCATCGAACGGTCGGCGAACACCACCGCGGCGGGCGAACCGTAAGGGATGCGCAGCATGTGCAGGCAGTCCTGAAAGCCCATGATGCCGAGGCCGACGGGACGATGCTTGAAGTTGGAGTTGCGCGCCTTGTTGACGTTGTAGAAGTTCAGGTCGATCACGTTGTCGAGCATGCGCATGCCGGTGCCGACCGTGCGCTTCAGTTTCTCCATGTCGAGCAGCCCGGTGGACAAATCCAGGTGCGCAGGCATGTTGACCGACGCCAGGTTGCACACGGCGATTTCATCGGGGCCGGTGTTCAGTGTGATTTCGGTGCACAGGTTGGAGCTATGGACGACGCCGACGTGCTGCTGCGGCGAACGCAGGTTGCACGGATCCTTGAAGGTGATCCACGGGTGCCCGGTCTCGAACAGCATGGTCAGCATCTTGCGCCAGAGCTGCAGTGCGGGAATCGTCTTGAACAGCTTCATTTCACCGCGGGCGCACATCGCCTCATATCCGACATAGGCCTTCTCGAAAGACTTGCCGAATTTCTCGTGCAGGTCCGGAACGTCCGACGGCGAAAACAGTGTCCAGCTACCGGCTTCCATCACGCGCTTCATGAACAGGTCCGGAATCCAGTTCGACGTGTTCATGTCATGGGTACGACGGCGGTCATCACCGGTGTTCTTGCGCAGCTCGAGAAATTCCTCGATGTCGAGATGCCAGCTCTCCAGGTACGAGCACACCGCACCCTTGCGCTTGCCGCCCTGGTTCACCGCAACAGCCGTATCGTTGACCACCTTCAGGAACGGCACCACCCCCTGCGACTTGCCGTTGGTGCCCTTGATGTAGGAGCCGAGCGCACGCACCGGCGTCCAGTCGTTGCCGATGCCGCCGGCATACTTCTGCAGCATCGCGTTTTCCTTGATGGCTTCGTAGATGCCGTCGAGGTCATCGGACACAGTGGTCAGGTAGCAACTGGCAAGCTGTGAGCGGCGCGTTCCGGAATTAAACAGCGTCGGCGTCGAGCTCATCAGATCGAAGCTCGACAGCACGTTATAGAACTCGATCGCACGCGATTCGCGCTGGCTTTCCGGCTCGTTCAGCGCAAGGCCCATCGCCACGCGCATGAAAAACACCTGCGGCAGCTCGATGCGCTGACCTTCAATGTGCAGGAAATAACGGTCGTAGAGAATCTGCAGGCCGAGATAGGTGAACTTGAGGTCGCGCTGGGCATCCAGCGCGGCGCCAAGCGCCTTCATGTCGTAATGACCAAGACGCTCGTCGAGCAGTTCGGCTTTGATGCCCTTCTGAATGAATTCCGGCAGGTAGGCAGCGTAACGCGTGGCCATTTCCTCCTGCGTCACCTCTTCACCCAGCGTCTCCAGGCGCATCGTGTGCATCAGCAGGCGGGCGGTCACATAGCTGTAGTCCGGGTCCTGCTCGATCTGGCCGCGCGCGGCGAGAATCAGCGACTTGCGCACTTCGTCGATGGGCACGCCGTCATAGAGATCGCGTTGCATGGCGTCGAGGATGGGCTGTGCGCTGACGTCGCGACCCAATCCTGCGCAAGCGCTTTCCACCAGCGCAGTGATGCGGTTAACGTCGAACGGACGGGTGACGCCGCCGTCGAGGACATTGATGACATGAGCCTTCTGCGCCACTGCAGCGGGTTGCGCTTCGCGTTGGCGGGCGCGCTCCTTCGAGCGCTCTTCGCGGTACAGCACATAGGAGCGGGCGACATGGTGTTCGCCGTTGCGCATCATCGCCAGCTCAACCTGGTCCTGGATATCTTCGATGTGGAAAGTGCCGCCCGAGGGCTGCCGGCGAATCAGGGCGTTGACCACGCCTTCGGTCAGCGCGGCGACCTGTTCGCGCACGCGCGCCGAAGCAGCGCCCTGGCCGCCGTTGACGGCAATAAACGCCTTGGTCATCGCGATGGCGATTTTCGACGGCTCAAAGCCGACGACGGCGCCGTTGCGGCGAATAATCTTGTATTGCGCGTACACCGCCTCCCGGGCCGCGTCTTCGGTGGTGGCTGTAACTTGAGCATTAACGCGGGACTGGTTGGAATCGACGGTGACTTGCATGTGCATTACTCCTTGATCTTTTTAGAATTTTTGACTACCCGGGAAGACCGAACGAAAAAAGGCGTCCCGGCTCACTAACCACAACATGTAGTGGTCAACACGCTATTTTCGACGAATTCTAGTGGCCCGGTTTTGAATCCGCAATAGGTTTTGACGCTTTTTTTAAAAGTTATTGAGAAACAACAGGAAGCGCCGATAAGCATCGGATTCGTTGCACAAAAATTGGGCAGCCCAAAAGACCCTTGGGACGTTCCAGCGGACTTGGGTGTTGTCGCTCGTGACGGGCGGGCGTAACGCCTGGACGCCGGCCGGCGTCAGCCGTCGCTTAATTACAACTACTTGTTTTTATTTATTATTTTAATTTTCCAGGGCGCTGAAATAGCGCGACCAGGAAAAATGGGGGCCGGGATCGGTTTTGCGCCCAGGAGCGATATCGGAATGCCCGACACTGTTTTTGATGGGATACCGGGCATACAAGGCCCGCGCCAGCGCGGACAGGCACTCATACTGTGCATCGCTGAAAGCAAGGTCGTCGGTGCCTTCCAGTTCGATGCCGACCGAAAAATCGTTGCAACGGTCGCGGCCGCACCATTGCGATTGCCCGGCATGCCAAGCCCGTTTTGCGCAGGGCACAAACTGCAACAGCGCGCCGTCGCGGCGAATCAGGAAATGTGCAGACACGCGGAGCGCGGCGATGCCTTCGTAATAAGGGTGCACCTGCGGATCGAGCCGGTTCAGAAACAGATCAATCACCGCATCGCCGCCGAACTCGCCCGGCGGCAGACTGATGTTGTGGATGACCAGCAGTTCGACCGCGGCGTCAGCCGGACGGTCATCAAAGTTGGGCGAAGGCCGATAACAAGCCTCCGCAACGCAGCCATCAGCATCCAGCTTCATGCCGGCTGCAGCGCCTTACGGTTTTGCATCGAGTTCCTGCTTGATGCCGAGCCGCTGGATGCGGTAGCGCAGCGCGCGAAACGAGATTCCCAAAACTTTCGCCGCAGCGGTCTGGTTGTAACGGGTGCGCTCAAGCGCGTCGAGGATCGCCTTGCGCTCGATGGTCTCCAGCCGCTCGGGCAGCGGCAGCCCCTCGACATCGGCATCCTGCTCCGGCGCACGCTCATCGGTCAGTTGCAGATCATCAACGGCAATCTCGTTGCCGCTGACGAGCGCCACCGCGCGCTCAAGTATGTTCTCGAGTTCTCGCACATTGCCGGGAAAATGATAAGCCTGCAGCACCTGTTCGGCCTGCGGGGAAAGATGCCGCGTCCTGCCGTCTGCCGCATGCCGGGCCAGTATCGCCTCGGCCAGCCGCGGAATGTCATCGCGCAGTTCGCGCAATGACGGCATGCGCAGTTCGATCACATTGAGCCGGTAGTAAAGATCCTTCCTGAAGGCGCCGCTTTTGACTTCGTCGGCAAGATGCCGGTGCGTTGCGCTGATGATGCGCACGTCGACAGGCTCCTCGCCGGTCGACCCGACCTTGCGCACGCGCTTTTCCTGGATGGCACGCAACAACTTGACCTGCATGGCCAACGGCAGATCGCCCACTTCGTCGAGAAACAGCGTGCCGTTGTTCGCCGCCTGGAAAAAACCGTCGTGATCGGCAACAGCGCCGGTAAAAGCACCTTTGCGATGGCCGAAAAATTCGGATTCCATCAGGTTTTCCGGAATCGCGCCGCAGTTCACCGCGACAAACGGGCCGTCACGGCGCGAACCGTTGATGTGAATCAGACGGGCAGCCAGTTCCTTGCCGCAACCGGATTCGCCGCGGATCTGAACCGGCGCCTGGCTGCGCGCCAGCTTGTCGATCATCTGCCTGGCCTGGATGAGCGGCGGCGCATTGCCGATGAGACAGGGGGCATCTGGCGAGCATGGCGCATCGGCGTCGATGCCACGGCGATCCGAACCGGGACGCGGCAGCTTGAGGGCCGAACGAACCAGCGCGCGAAGCTGATCCAGCGAAACGGGTTTGCCCAGATAATCGAAGGCGCCGGCCTTGAGCGCGGCAACCGCATTCTCGGCGCTGCCGTGTGCGGTGATCACCGCCACAGGCAGGCTGGGATGGCTCTTGGTGATGTATTCGACGATCGACAGTCCGTCGCCGTCCGCCAGACGCATGTCGGTCAGACAAAGCTCGAAAGTTTTGTGGCCGAGAAGTTCCATGGCTTCAGCAACACTGCCCGCGCAGTGCGGCTCCAGCCCCATCCGGATCAACGTCATGCCGAGCAGTTCCCTGATATCGGCCTCATCATCCACCACCAGTATCTGACCGATTGCCAACGCCTTCTCCCCTTCAACCCGCCGCGCAGGTCACGGCGAACCGCGCGCCGCCGGCAGCCTCGATATATTCAAGCATCGCGCCATTGGCTTCGCAGATTTCACGGGCCAGATGCAGTCCCAATCCGGTGCCGCCGGGGTCGGTCGTAAAAAACGGCTCAAACAGTTTGGAGCGGGATTCGGGCGGCACTCCAGCGCCATCATCGACCACATCCAATCTTACCGCATTGCTTCGCGCGGCACGGGCCGCCTGCAGGCGTATGCAACCCGGCCGGCGCGTCGAATGCCGCAACGCATTGCGGCACAGATTCCACAACACCTGATTCAGATGGTCATGATCGAACATGACATAGGGATCAATCATCAGTTCCAGCTCAATCTCATTGCCCTCCAGGCGCTCTGTGGCGACGAATTGGGCGACGAACGCCTGCAGATACGGCGCGAGCTTGAAACGCTCGCGTTCAGCCCGCTCGCCCCGGTTCAGGGTCTGCACATCGTTGATCATCCGGTCCAGCCGGCGCGTATTTTCACGGATGATTGTTGTCAGCCTTTTGGCGCCTGCGGACACGTCCGGCTCCTCCTGCAGCAGTTCGGCGGCATGACTGATGGCGCCCAGCGGATTGCGGATTTCGTGGGCGATATTCGCCGTCAACCGCCCGAGCGCGGCGAGCTTCATCTGCCTTGCCTCAGCCTGGATACGCGCCAGATCCTCTAGAAAAATCACTGCGCCGGCGCCGCGCCGCGCTGCAACCGGCACCAGCCTTGCACGCAGGTTGGCGCCAATCTCGAAGACGTCAGGCGTATCAATGCCCTTGAGGTCGCGCAGCCATTTCTCAAACCGCCCGTGCAGGACCGGCAGATGATCCTTGAGTGCAATCACGCCTTCGCCGCGCAGCCCTTCGATCATGCGTTCGGCCGCCGAATTCACCTGGCGCACGATGCCACTGCCATCGACCACGATCACGCCGTGCTCCATGTCCTGAATCACCAGCTGGTTGACCTGCGCCAGGTTAGCCAGGTCGATTTCACGCTGCGCCGCGAGTTGCTCACTGACCAACGAACGCTTGGCGAGGGTATGCGCCAGCCAGGCCGTTGCAAAATAGGCGATCGACAACAGGCCGGCCTGGACGTATTGGGCGCCGCTCTCGGAAAAACGCAAAACCTCGTAGGTGTGCTCAAGCAGGATGCCAATGGTCGCGATTGCGGCGAAAAACAGCGTCAGCTGCCCTCGCGTCACCAGCCCGGCCGCTGCCAGCGAAGTCAGCAGGAGCAGGCCCAGGCCGCTCGACAAGCCGCCGCTCGCATACATCAGCAGCACGATAAAAGCGATATCACCGCCCACCTGGACCGCCAGCTGCAGGGTGAACCGCTCACGGGTGCGGATCAGCGCGAACATTGCCACGCCGAATCCGGCGTAGGCAGAGGCTCCGATCAGGAACAGGCTCATGTCCCTGGACCCGAACTGGAGCAGATCGCCCCAGTAGGCGGCTGTGAGCAGCAGCAGCAGCGCCGCTGCGATACGGTAGCCATTGAATAGCTGCAGCGACCGCCAGTAGGCGTCGGGAATCGGTATTGAATTCGGCACGCCCGGCGCGGCGGACATGACGGCTTTGACTTCAGTCTCCATGCCGTATCTCAGCGGGGCTGGCGAAAATCGCGCTGATGCTGGGCCGAACAGAAATACTGTTGTTCGGACACCACGCTTTCACCTCGCGGCAGGTGCACACCGCAATGCATGCAACGCACCATATCTTCGGCACCCGGCGGGGCCGGCGTCGCAGCTTTGTCGTTTGAACGCTTGCGCAGGCCACGCACCAGCCAGAGTGCGGCGGCGAACGCAATGACGAGCAGCACAATCTTGGACATTCAGACTCCCACGCAGAATCAGCCGGTATGCGCGGCCCCCCCCGGATTTTTCAGGCGTGAGCCTGCTCCGGGTCGACGGCCAGCGCTTCAAGAAACCGCGAAACCAGATTGTAGCTGCCTATAGTCGCCGTCAACTCGACGATTTCGCGTTTGTTGAAATAGCCGCGCAACGCATCAAAAACGGCATCGGGAACATGGATTTCCCGAGTCATTGAATCAGTATAGGCTAGCACCGCCCGCTGCGCGGGTGTCAGTGCGGGCGAGTTTTCCCATCGCTCGAGCGCATCAATCTGCGTTTGGGTCACGCCTTCGCGCAGCGCAAACGGGATGTGGGCCTGGTATTCATAGGCGGCGCCGTTGAGCAGCGCCACGCGCAGGATCACCAACTCCCGGTAATCGCCGCGTAACGTGCATTGCTGGCGGATGGCGGTGAACAATGCCAACCAGCCTTCGGCGACCGGCGGCGCATTGAGCAGCATGCTGTACAGGTTGAGCATGCGTCCGTCGCGTTCGCTGCGGATCTGATCAGCCAATGCCTTGACAGCGGGACTGCTGTTCTCGTCGCCATAGGCTACGCGAGCCATATTGATCACTCCGCGCGATAACTCAGCGTACATTCTGAAGTGGAATGATGGGCCGTCACGGCCGTAGCCGTGGACGGCATCAGAAATCCTGGTCGGGGTGAGAGGATTCGAACCTCCGACTCCTGCGTCCCGAACGCAGTACTCTACCAGGCTGAGCTACACCCCGAATGGCACAAACACGAAGGGCACGTTGCGCGTGCCCTTGAGGTCAATGTGATCGCGTTACCGCGAACGAAGCCAATTGTATCAAAGAATCGCGATATTGAGTGGCCGGAATCACGGCCAGCGCTGCGCGCGCCGCTTCGGCTTCGACTTCAGCCTGGCGCCGCGTGTAATCCAGCGCGCCCGAACGGCGTATCGCCACCAGCACGCCCTCCAGCTCGGCGAGCCCGCCAGAAGATACCGCACGGCGCACCAGCGCAGCCTCTTCCGCCGTGCCGTTGCGCATCACGTAAATCAGCGGCAAGGTCGACTTGCCTTCGGCAAGATCATCGCCGATGTTCTTGCCGATCACACCGACCTCGCCGGAATAATCGAGCGCGTCGTCAATCAGCTGGAAAGCGGTGCCGAGATGACTGCCGTAAGCCGCCATCGCCTGCTCGACCTCGGGTGCGGCACCGGCCAGAATCGCGCCGAGCCGCCCTGCGGCCTCGAACAGCTTGGCGGTTTTGTAACGAATGACCTGCAGGTAGCCCTCTTCTTCGATATCGGCATTGCGGCAGTTCATCAACTGCAGCACTTCCCCCTCGGCGATGATGTTGGTCGCATCGGCCAGCACCTGCAGCACGCGCATGTCGCCGACGTTCACCATCATCTGGAAAGCCCGGGAATAAACAAAGTCACCAACCAGCACCGAAGCGGCGTTGCCGAACAGGGTATTGGCAGTAGGCTGGCCGCGGCGCAGCGCCGATTCATCGACAACATCGTCGTGCAGCAGCGTTGCGGTATGGATAAATTCGACTACGGCGGCCAAAGCATGGTGCGCGGTTCCGCTATAGCCCAAAGCGCCGGCCGAGAGCAGCACCAGCGCCGGACGCAGCCGTTTGCCGCCGCCACCGATGATGTACTCGACAACCTGACGGATCAGCACCACGTCGGAATGCAGTTGGTCGCGGATTACCCGGTCCACTGCCTGCATGTCGGCGGTGAGCAGTTTTTGAATTTGGTCTAGGGCCACGGAAAGGGGGAAAAAGCGGGATGATAACAATAACGCAGGGCGTCAGCGCGCTGGCCGGAACCCTGCCACGCCCGCCGCTATCGCCAACCCTTTGATTTTTATGTGGTATCCCCTTCGACCGGGGTTTAGAGATGTTTTGACTGGGCACTTGTAGGCTTGTATAATCGTCGGCTTTCCGTAGTTTGAGTTGAGAGGTTTCCCATGTATGCGGTAGTCAAGACCGGCGGCAAACAGTATCGCGTGAGCGCTGGCACCAAAATCAAAGTCGAGCAACTGACGGCCGATGTCGGGGCAGAAGTTACTCTGGACCAGGTCCTGATGATTGCCGAGGATGGCAACGTCAAACTGGGGGCACCGTTGGTGGCTGGTGCCGCCGTCAAGGCCAAGGTTCTATCTCAGGGTCGCGGCGACAAGGTGCGCATTTACAAAATGCGCCGGCGTAAACACTATCGCAAGTCCCAGGGGCATCGGCAGAATTTCACCGAGCTCGAAATCACGGGCATTGCAGTTTAAGGAGAGCACATCTCATGGCACATAAAAAAGCAGGTGGCAGTTCCCGCAACGGTCGCGATTCGGAATCCAAGCGCCTGGGCGTCAAACGCTTCGGTGGCGAACTGATCCCCGCCGGCAGCATCATCATCCGTCAGCGCGGCACCCGCGTGCACCCCGGTGAAAACGTCGGCATGGGCCGTGATCATACGCTGTTCGCCAAAGTGAACGGACGCGTGCAGTTTGCGATCAAGGGCCCGCAGCAGCGCCAGACGGTGAGTGTCGTTCCCGCCTGATTGGACAGCACGATGTAGAAAAGGCCCTGTTGAACGACAGGGCCTTTTTCATTTGAGGAAGCCATGAAATTCATCGACGAAGCACGAATTGAGGTGCATGCCGGCAAAGGCGGCGACGGCGTTGCGAGTTTCCGTCGTGAGAAATTCGTGCCGCGCGGCGGCCCGGATGGCGGCGACGGCGGCCGCGGCGGTACCATCTTTGCGATCGCCGACCGCAATATCAATACCCTGATCGACTACCGTTATGCGCGCATCCACCGCGCAAAAAACGGCCAGAAGGGCATGGGTTCGGACTGCTACGGCCGCGCCGCAGCAGATATCGAATTGCGCATGCCGGTCGGCACCGTGGTCAGCGACGCCGAAACCGGCGAAATCCTGTTTGATCTGGCACACGACGGGGAACGGGTCACTCTGGCGCAAGGCGGACAAGGCGGACTGGGCAACCTGCACTTCAAATCCAGCACCAACCGCGCGCCGCGGCAGTTCACCGTCGGTGAGCCGGGCGTCTCGCGCTACCTCCAGCTTGAACTCAAGGTGCTCGCTGACGTCGGACTGCTGGGCATGCCCAACGCCGGCAAATCGACGCTGATCCGGGCGATCTCGGCCGCCCGGCCCAAAGTCGCGGACTACCCGTTCACCACGCTGCAACCCAATCTCGGCGTGGTACGCGCCGACGAGAACCGCAGCTTCGTCGTGGCCGACATCCCGGGCCTGATCGAAGGCGCCGCGGAAGGCGCCGGACTGGGACACCAGTTCCTGCGCCATTTGGCACGTACTAAGCTGCTGCTGCATGTCATTGATGTCGCGCCACCCGACCCGGATGCCGATATTGTGCGCGACGCCAAGGCGCTGGTAAGCGAATTGCGCAAGTATGATGAAACCCTGTACCGCAAGCCGCGCTGGCTGGTGTTCAACAAGCTCGACCTGGTCCCGGAAAAGGAACGCGAAAAACTCGTGCAATCGCTGCTGAAAAAACTGGGCGCCAAACGTCGGCACTTTGCGATTGCTGCAATCAGCGGCGACGGCTGCCGGCCGCTGGTCTTTGGGGTGATGGAGCACTTGGAGCAGGAGCAGGAAAAACCGCAAAAGACCGCGCGAAAGAAACCGGTCAAGGCGGAAGCATGAGTGCTTCCGCACACTCCGTGATCCACAAGGCCAGGCGGCTGGTGGTCAAAGTCGGCAGCGCACTGGTCACCAACTCCGGGCTCGGGCTCGACCATGCCGCGCTCACGGGCTGGGCGGAGCAGATCGCTCGCCTGCGCCACGACGGCCGAGAAGTCGTGCTGGTTTCCAGCGGCGCCATCGCCGAGGGCATGCAGCGGCTGGGCTGGACACGGCGCCCGAGCGCGCTGCACGAACTACAGGCGGCGGCAGCCGTCGGCCAGATGGGTATGGTGCAGGTCTATGAATCCTGCTTCCGCAGCCACGGCCTGCTGGCATCGCAGATCCTGCTGACCCACGAGGACCTTGCCGACCGCAAACGTTATCTCAATGCGCGCTCGACGCTGCGCACCCTGCTTGATCTCGGCGTGATCCCGGTGATCAACGAAAATGACACCGTGGCGATCGATGAGATCCGTTTCGGCGACAACGACACCCTCGCCGCCCTAGTCACCAACCTGATCGAAGCCGACGCACTGATCATCCTTACCGATCAACAGGGCCTCTACAGCGCCGATCCACGCAAGGATCCGGCCGCAACACTGGTGCCCGAAGGCGTCGCCGGCGACCCGTTTCTCGAAACCATCGCCGGCTCGACCGGCAGTGCAATCGCCCGCGGCGGCATGCTGACAAAGATCCTCGCCGCGAAACGCGCCGCGCGCAGCGGTGCGCACACCATCATCGCTTCAGGACATGAAAAAGACGTGCTACTGCGACTCGCCAAGGGCGAACGCGTCGGCACCCAGCTGATGGCCGGACAGGCCACGGTCGCCGCGCGCAAGCAGTGGTTGGCTGATCATCTGCAGGTACGCGGCCGGGTCACTCTGGATACCGGCGCCGTCAAAGCGCTGCTGGTGGACGGCAAAAGCCTGCTGCCGGTCGGGGTCTGCGACGCTGCGGGTGATTTTGAGCGCGGCGAAGTGGTCAGCTGCATGGACGACAGCGGGCGGGAGATTGCCCGCGGTCTGATCAACTACAGCTTTGCCGATACCATGCGCATCCTGCGCACGCCGTCTAACCAGATCGAAACGAAGCTCGGTTACGTCGGTGAGCCGGAACTGATCCATCGCGACAATCTGGTGCTGCTCTAGCTGGACAGCCAGGGCTCAGTCGCTGACCACGGGTTTCTGGGGCCCTGCACGCAAAGCGCGCACGATCTGCTCCGCCGACTCAACCATGATTTTTCCGCGGCACAGATATTCACGATAAAGCGTGATGTGGTGCGCTGTCGCTTCCTTGAAATCAATGGGGCGCCACTGCGGATTTCGGGCGCGGACCCAGGACTTATCAGTGCGCCCGATGGCGTAATATTTCTGCTCGCGTGACTCGCAGCGCATGCCTTCAAAAGAGATATTCGTGGACCCGCCCGAGGTCTTGATGATCATCGTATAACGGACCACGCCGTCACCACCGGTTGAAACGGACTTGCCGTCAACAAAATACCGGTGCGCGGAGACCGAGCCGACGTTCAGGGGTATCAGGTTTTCGTCGACGGGATAGGGCGGAAGTTGGGCCTGCATTTCCGACCATGAGGTGATCTCGCGGTCATAGGTATAGTCCCATCCTTCCCACTGCGTTTGTGCGATGGCTGCCGCACAAAACAGCGAAAACGCCGCGCCGGCAAACCACTGAGTAAGTCTTCCTTGCATGCCGACGATTCTACCCTCTATGCAGACCGCAGATCAGGCGAGATCGGCCATCAATGAAGCGCGCATGGCGTCGGCAATCCGCGGAACAACTGCCGAATAATTGGGATGGTCAACGCCCA
>CAIZLW010000134.1 GCA_903933915.1 uncultured beta proteobacterium
CGCCATGCCCAGCACAGCGGCGGCCATGCGCAGTTGGTGATTCATCAGACTTCTCCTCAGGGATGACGGCCGGAGGCCGTCATTTTTTTAATGTCATTACGGCCCCGGTCGAAATCCGGGGCAGAGACGTTTTAATCCGCCTTCATCTTGCGTTCCTTGATCACGCGCGCGAATTTCTTCAGCTCGTTTTCCAGGAATGTACCCAACTGTTCGGGCGTGCTGCCGATGGCATCAATACCCTCATCCGCAAAACGACGGGCCAGCTCCGGACCTTGCACCGCTTTGACGAAATGCTGGTTCAGCGTATTGATGATGTCGCGGGGCGTGCCTTTCGGCGCCGCAAATGCAAACCACGCACTGAATTCATAACCGGGCAAAACATCGGCAATGGGCGGCACACCAGGCAAAGCCGGGCTGGGCTTGAGGCTGGTCACGCCCAAAGCGCGCAGACGCCCCGCTTTGACAAAACCGGTCGCGCCGGCCAGTCCGGAAAAAGCCACGCCAACTTCGCCGCTCACAGCGGCGGTCAGCGCCGGGCCACCGCCCTTGTATTGAACAACAGCGATTTCAGTCTTGGCCAGAAAATTGAACAGCTCGCCGGCGATATGCGGATTGGTGCCCGTTCCCGCGCCACCGTAATTCAGCGTGCCGGGGCGCGCCTTGGCCAGTGCAATCAGTTCCTTGACGTTGCGCGCCGGCACTGAGGGATGCACGCTGACAAATGACGGCGTCGACGCCAGCAGCGAAATCGGTGCGAAATCGGTCAGCGCATCGTACGGCACCTTGCTGAACATCAGCGTATTGGTTGCCAGCGGCGTGGTGTTGATCAGCAGTGTGTAGCCGTCCGGTTTTGATTGCGCCACAAAACCGGTGCCGATGATGCCGGAGGCGCCGACGCGGTTCTCCATGATGATCTGCTGGCCGATGGATTGGGTTGCAATCGGCCCCACCATACGCGCCACCACATCCACCGTGCCACCCGGCGGGAAGGGAATGATCACTCGCACCGGGCGCTCCGGGTATTTGGCGGTTTGGGCAAACGCCGGCGTGGCGGCAACAAAACCCAGCGCGAGCGCTGCGGCAACGTTGATACGCATGGTTCTCCTCCTTGATTGATCCTGACAAAACAGGGGCGGTCTTGTTCGCGCGATTCTGCAAGCGCCTGCCGCTCCGGGGTGTGCCATTTAACCCCACTGCCGGTGTGACTGCAATCAGCAGCAGTCGCGGTTCGTCAGCAAAAGCGTTTAAAAATTATTATTAATAACAAATACATAAATACATGCCCCGCGCACACCGCCCCAGCCTTATTCCGGACCGACAAAACCAATATAGGCGCCGCAGGCTTCGGTCGGTGTTGCCAGCATCGCGTGTTCGCCGGTATTGCGCACGCCGCGCTCCAGCGGCGGCAGCCCTTGTGCCGCCATCCAGCGCGCCGCGGCCCCCATGCTGGTGGTGCGATACAAGGCCTGAAACGCGCCGGGGCCACGCTTGTGCAGTGCGCTGGCCGCCGGGCCATCGGCATAAGGCGTCACAATGCCCAGCCCCGTCGGCCCCAGCTGGAAAATCGCCATGTTCGACATGATGACGGTGCCCTTCTGCAGCTTGGGGGTCTCCATGCCGAGGATTTTCGCGCAGTTCGCCGCGGCGTCTTCCGCATTCTCAACCACGATATAGGCGCGCTCCAGTCCGGTCACTGCATTCGGGTGCGCGCTGGCGGCAGCCGGACGACGCTGCGCCAGCGGCGTCAGATGCTGAATAAAAAATATCGGCAGCGCATGCGACGAACCGAGCATCGCCAGTGTCCAGCGCAGTTCCTGCCCCTCCGGCGTGCGCCGCGAGCCTTCCACCGGATCGCCGACATCAATACCGCGGCTGCGCATGCCCGCCACATCAGCGGCCAGATCATCACTCGCCAGTGCAATCGAACGGATGCCGCCGCCGGCGGCGATGAATTTCTCGAACTCTCCGCCGCTCGCACTCGCTGCGCGGTATTCCGCCACATCACGGATCGCCAGCAGCTCGATGTATTCCTCGCCATTCCATGCCACCGCGTTGTGCGTGCCGCGGCCGGCATGCACGCCGCCGGGCAGCACATTGAAGCCGAGCTTGCGGTACTGCGCGACGCCCTGCTGCAGATCGGCAACGCCGATGGTGATGTGATCAATGCGCGTAATCATTGCAAACTCCGCCGTTTCGAGGATTTTTTAGAGGATTTATAAGATTTTAAAGGCCGCGGGCAATGTACGGCGCAGGCGTACAAAAAACAAGGCGGGGCATTACTGCCCCGCCCTGCTCGATCAAAAATGCTTCGTACTGCGAATTACAGGCGAATTACAGCTTGGCCAGAATCGCTTCGGCCGACGACACTTCAAATTTTCCCGCCGCTTCAACGGCGATGTGCTTGACCACACCGTTGTCGACGATCATCGCGAAACGGTTGGTGCGAACACCCATGCCGCGCGCGGTGAGGTCGAGTTCCAGACCCAGCGCCTTGGTGAAGTTCACGCTGCCGTCGGCGAGCATGCGCACTTTGCCGGCAGCTTTCTGCTCACGGCCCCAAGCCGCCATCACGAACGCGTCATTGGTTGCCAGGCACCACACTTCATCCACGCCCTTGGCTTTGAGCGCGTCGCAATGCTGCACATAACCCGGCACGTGTTTCGCCGAGCAGGTCGGCGTGAACGCGCCGGGCAGACCAAAAATGACAACCTTCTTGCCCTGGGTTGCAGCAGCGACATCGACTTCCTGCGGCGGCATCGGGCAGCCGTTGGATTCGTCGAATGCGGTGGATTCCATCAACTTGCCTGCGGGGAGGGTTTGGCCAACTGCGATCATGGGAACATCCTTTCGTGAAACTGCGTAAGCAGTCCGGGTTAAAACGAATTCGAATCCGACCGCCCGGCTTCATAGGCGCTCTGCAGCGCCCGGCCCAGCGGACTGATCGGGGACTGGAATGATAACGGACGATGCACCGACTGCTCCACCAGTTTGAGCAGGTATTGCGCGTAGCCCTGGCGCCGGCGGGCCGGGTGCACAAAAATGTATTCCACTTCGCCATCGGGGTTATAACGGCAGTAACCGATGGTGGTGTTCACATCCGTGAGGGTGAGGATGCCCGGCGGGTGATTGATCCGGATCGCGGCCTCATCAATCAGTGCAGCCGCTTCCACTCAGACCACACTCGCCATCAGCAGCGACGCTGATCCGCCGGCGGTCAGAATGACACGCAAGCGGGTAAACCAGACCGGCAATACCGTCATCTTCAACCAGGCCAGATCGACAACCAGACAAGCAATCAAGGACGTCGCCAGTATCTTCATGCCCAAGCCCGGCGGAAACTGCAGAGCCAGCCAAGCCACCAATGCCGGCACCACACTGTAGCCGAATCGCAACCAGGCTTCTCCACCCTTGACCGCCTGCTGCATCGCGAATCCCCAGTGCAAGGCACCTACAAAACTCAGAATCAAAGCACCATACTGGGTGAGCAGAATCTGCGATGCCGCATACCAATGCGCCGGGCCGATCATGATGATGCCGGCCAAACCCACAAACGGTATCAGCCCCGCCAGTCCGAGGACCCAGGCCGGTGTCATCTGCGCGCCTCCGGCAATGGCAAACCTTCGAGCATCGCCAGGCGCAACAAGGACTGCTCGAGCAATACCCGCGCACGTCCCGCCGTCTGCTGCAGATCTTGATGCACCGTGGCATCCAGTTCACTGCGGATGCTGCACTGCTCGCTGTAGGTTTCGAAGCTGGCCAGTGAGCGGATCAACTCGACCAGGTGTTTCGGGCATTCGCATTCGATGCTGGTCGACGCCTGGGCGAGCATTTCCAGTGTCGCGTTATCCAGTCGCTGCGTCGATTCCGCCGGCAGTCGCACAGCGCTCGCCGGCATCAGCGCGGCGCGACACAACGAGCGCAGTCCAAACGCATCCACTGCCGCATGCGCGGCCACATGCCCGGCCTTGCGGATGTTTCTGACCGTGGAGCTGGCGCCAAAGCGATACAGCACCACCACCAGTTGCGCAGCTACGGCGGTTTTGATGGCATCGATTTCTTCGATATCGAGATCAAGCAGCGACGGCAGTTCGACGATCACCACATCGGCCTCGATACTGCGGAATTGCGCAGCCGCGCGTTCGATGTCGGCACACACACCCGCGATCACCAGTCCGCGGCCGCGCCCGGCGCGCTGCGCCTCCCCCACCAGCACCGCGCGGAGATTGAGCCGTTCCAGCGCATCCTCGGTTGTTGCGCCGTAGCGGTCGATTGACACCTCACGCAGCTCCAGCAGTTTCTCCGAGGGCACCGAGGCCACTGAACTGATCGGGTGTCCGCTGTCGACCAGTTGTTTTATCAAGCGCAAGCGTTCGAGGTCTGCACTGGCATATAGTCGACGGCCTGTGGCGCTGACCTGCGGACCGATCACGCTGTAGCGGCGCTCCCAGACGCGCAGGGTTTCGACCTGGATGCCGGTCAGTCGCGCCGCCACGCCAATCGGATAACGAACCGCGGTTTCGGCAAATGACCTTGCGGCCAGTGTGTTTTGTTCCTGCTTGACGAGGCTCATGGCTTTAGCGTTCCCTGTTGAATCATTACTGTACAGGTTGTGAACGGCATAAAGCCGGCGACCCCGAGACATCCACTTAATATTGTCCGGTCTATCCTGGACAAAACTATGGAACCATTCAGTTCATGACCCCGGCCACTCCAGTTCCAAACGCTACCGCCATCGTATTCGGCGCCAGCGGCGGCATCGGCAGCGCACTCGTTGCCGCGTTAAGCCAGGACCCCCGCTATGCGGAAGTCATCGCCTTCAGCCGTAGCGGCCCGCATCCCTTCGACCTCACCGATGAGTCGAGCATCGCCGCTGCAGCCGCGTCGGTCGCGCAAAGCGCGCACCCCATCCGCATCATCATTGACGCCACCGGCGCCCTTGCTGACGATGGCTGCATCGCCGAAAAAAGCTGGCGCCAGCTCGAACCGCTGAACATGGCGCGCGCCTTCCAGATCAACGCCATCGGCCCGGCGCTGCTGATGAAACATTTTCTGCCGCTACTGCCGCGCGAAGACAAAAGCGTATTCGCCACGCTGTCCGCGCGCGTCGGCAGCATCGCTGACAACCAGTTGGGCGGCTGGTACAGCTACCGCGCCTCCAAAGCCGCGTTGAACCAGTTCGTGCGCACCGCAGCCGTCGAACTGCGGCGCAACAACCCGGCCGCGATCTGCGTGGCCTTGCATCCGGGCACCGTGGATACGTCGTTCACCCAGCGCTTCGCCAAAACCGGGCTGGAAGTGCAAACCCCTGAAATCTCTGCCGCAAAATTGCTGGCGGTGATTGATGCGCTGGATGCGTCACGCAACGGGACGTTTATTGACCAGCATGGGTACACGATTGAGTGGTGATCGCCCTCTAAACGGGTTTAAAGCCAAATCACCATACGCTGCATCGTCTATGACGACCGGGATAATTATTCAATAAGTTATTGTTTAATATAGCTATTTATATAGTCTGCCCTTTATCATCGGGACCGATTTGAGATAAATTGACATATAAGTTAATTTCGATATTATTAATTGATGAATTCGTCAATTAATCAAAGCCCGCTTCCAGGCCAACTCATCGATCAGATGAAAATGACCGCCAAGCACAAATTCAAAAATTTGCGCGGGTGGGCAGAAGCGTCCGGCGTACCCCAAGAAACACTATCCCGGTTAAAAACGAAATCATCGTGCGACTTGCGAACACTACAGGCACTGGCACAAGCCGCGGGGTACAAGATTGCCGTAATACCAAAGATTGCCGAAAACGGGGCTCATTTCCCGAAAAAACTTTCACGCGACATGGAAATAGAACTATTGGCTCTTGCCGCATCCGGGAATACTGAAATCGACACTTGGAAGCAGCACGGACCTTCATTCTTCGTTGGCGGGCTGGCCGCGTTGCTGGCTTGTGGCAGAGGTTTTGACCGGGAAAAATACATGAACCTCGCTGAAGAACTTCATCCCGGCATTTCCAATCACGAAGTGTTTGCCAAATGGCTGAAATCCTCACCGATACGAGCAGCCCGGTTTCTGCCAATGGCAAGAAAGCGCAAAGGCATCGAATGATTCCACTGAAAGAGCCAGAGGGCTTCGGCAAAGCACTTAGAGATTTGCTACTGAAAATTCAGAACGAATTTCAAAAATATGCCCCCACCTCACTCCCCATAAAAATGTACATCGCCGGAGGTGCGGCGCTGTATCTGCTGACCGGTGAACGGGCGACAGCGGATATTGATGCCACGTTCTCCAGGCGTGTTCTTCTCGGACCGGATATGGAAGTTGCCTACCGCGATATTGATGGCCGCACTGCCATCGTTTATTTGGATCGCAATTACAACGATACCTTGGGGCTAATGCATGAAGATGCGGAAGATGATTCAGTATCCATAGCCATCGAAGGGATCGACAAGAAGACTCTGGATGTTCGCGTCCTGACACCGCTGGACCTCGCCGTATCAAAGCTGTCCCGATTTTCGGATGAGGACCGCGACGACATCATCTTGCTTGCGAAACACCGATTAATTGATGCCAACTTACTGCGCTCACGCGCCCAAAGTGCATTAACCGCATATGTAGGAAATATTGAGGCCGTTTCCAATACGATCAACACAGCCTGCCGCATCGTTGACTCAATCAACCCGCAATAAAACCCGAATAACCTGTAAATCACTGAATGAATGCCGGGTGGCCGTGCAGTTCAAGATAACGCACCATCTACCGCTCGCGCCCCGCCTCATGAAACGCCTTGCTGACCGGTGACAGCAAATACTCCAGCACGGTCCGCGTCCCTAGATGAATCTCCGCGGCGACCTGCATGCCCGGCGTCAGCGCATGGCGCACCCCTTGCGTGACCAGTTCCTGTGAACCGATATCAACAATGGTTTTGTAAGTCAGCGGCATCGCCGTGCGGTTACGGCCGATTTCCACCGATGCCGCCCCGGCGCCCTGATTCTCGCTGGCATCCGCGCTGACCTGGCGAACGCTGCCCTCGACCATGCCGTATTTCTGGAACTGAAACGTCGACAGCTTGACCTTGACCGGCTGGCCTTTACGCACGAAGCCGACATCGTCATTGCTCACCCACACTTCCGCCATCAGCGGCTCGCCCTGGGGCACCAGCGTCATCAGGATGGTGCCCGGTGCGGCCACGGTACCGGCGGTGTGCGTCGCCAGGTCTTTGACGATGCCGGCTTGCGGCGCGCGCAGTTCCATCAGCGCCGTGCGATGCACCTGTTTGCCGAGTTCTTCTTCAAGCCGCTGCGTCTGCGCCGCAGTCTCGATGCGTTCGTTCTGCAACTGCTGGCGGTAATTGGAAGTGATTTGCGCCAGGCGTTTTTCAGCCTGTGCAATGGTTGCGCGGAGACTTGCGACGGTTTCGGTCTGCGCCTTCAGGTCCTGCGCGCTTTCGACATACAGCCGCATGCGATCCTGCGCCAGCAGCTTTCCGGCAAACCCCTCTTTCGCCAGTTGCGCCCAGCCATCGGCGGTTTCTTTGTGCATGGGCACTGTCGTCTTGAGCTTGGCTTCGATTTCCTGCGCGGCCTTCAGATCCTGCTGCGCCTTGGTCAGCATGGCTTTTTCAGTGTCCACAGAATCCTGATAAGCCTGCCGGCGCGCACGGTGCTGCGCGTCCACCTGGGCCAGCAAAGCGGCGTCATCCCCGGGCTGACGTGCGATCGTCATGCCTTTCATCTCGGCATCGATACGCCGCAATTGCAGGCGCTTTAACTTGAGTTCGTTATCCACTACACGACGGTCGGCATCTGTCAGCCGGGGGTCCATGCGCATCAGCACCTGCCCCTCCCGCACTGATTCGCCTTCACGCACGAGAATTTCTTTGACGATGCCGTGTTCCAGCGGCTGCACGATGCGCAGATAGGACTGCGGCACCAGCTTGCCGCTGGCCACCGCCACAATGTCGAGCCGGCCTATGCAGGCCCACAGCAACAGCAGCGCAAAAAACACCAGCAGGATTTTCATCAACCGCCCGGCAAATGGCGACGGTGGTGAGTGCTGGATGCGCAACAGCGGGGGCGCAAAATCCCGCGGGCTGACCTCGGGCACTATCCAATGATCACGGATCGTCATCGCGGCCTAGCTCAGACGGACCAGGCCTTCCTGCAGGCCGGAGAACTCCCGCAGGCCCTGGGCCTCCGCGCCGAAACCCGGCGCGCCGATGATCTGCTGCGCTGAAGCCACGCCGATGCCGGTGAAGCCGCCGTTGCGTGCATACCAATATGCGAGGTCGCCACCCAGCGCAGCGTCATCGGCCCCTGAGAGATGGTATTGCGTCAAGGCATCACCCAGCGCCCAGCGACTCAGCCCCGGATTAACCGTCTGCGCCGCATCGAAGGCACTGACCATGCCGAGGAAGTCAAAGTTCTGCACCCGCCGGTTGTAAAGCGGATCGGCGGCGTTGGCATCGAAGGCCTCAGTGGCATCAAGAATGACCTGCAGATTGAGAAGGCTGCTGTTGCCGGCATACCAGTATTTAAGAATAATCTTGTCGTCGGCACCGGTATTGAGAAGCAGATCGTTGTTGTCCCGCGACAGCGACAAATCCGCATACTGCAGCCCGCCGCCCAGCGACAACGTGTTCTCCGCGCCGGCATCGGCATAAACGGTATCAACTCCCCCGCCAGCGTTGTAAGCGATGACGTTGCGGCCACTACCGGTGATCAAGGTGTCGTTGCCGCTGCCACCGGCAAAAATATCGTTGCCAGCACCGCCGGTGGCCACATCATCACCGACGCCGCCGGAGAACAGGTTGTTGCCGTCCTCGTCAGTCAGCGTGTCACTGCCAGCGTTACCTTCCAGCAGGGTGTTGCCGATCTGTCCCAGCAATACTGAAGCCTGACTGTCGCCGCGCAGCAATCCGGGCATGTCTACAGACTGCATGGCATTCGACTCGATGGCAGCCACATCCCAGAACGTGCCGTTGGCAAACTCGATCCGTTCCACCTGGTGCGCGCCGGCGGCAAACCAGTCCATGACCTGAATGCTGTGCTGGTGATCTGGGGTATGAACGATCAGGTCATCGTCAAGGCGGCCCAGAGCGATATCGCTTGCGGCAATCCCTGCACCAAACTGGATACGGTCGAGATTGCCTGCCGTCGCATCATCTTCCGCAATCACGTCGTGACCGAAATCAAGATCAAAACGGTAAATGTCGTTGCCCAGTCCGCCGGCCAGTGTGTCGTTGCCGGCCAGACCGTTCAGGACATTGCGTCCGCGATTGCCGGCAATGGTGTTGTCCAGCATGTTGCCAGTGCCATTGCGGTTGGCACTGCCGGTGAGCATCAGATTCTCGACGTGACCGGTCAGCGTGTAATTCAACGATGAATTGACGGTGTCGAAGCCCTCACCATCCAGTTCGACCACGACGTCACCGGCGTTGTCCACCGTATAAAAATCGTCGCCAGTGCCGCCCAGCAGCGTATCTGCGCCGGCGCCGCCATTCAGTGCATCATTGCCCGCATCGCCCGTCAGCGTATTGGTTGCAGCGTTGCCGATGATGACATTGCCCAGCGCATTGCCGGCGCCGTTGATAGCTGAGGTGCCGGTCAGGGTGAGGTTCTCGACTTCCGCAAAAAGGGTATGCGTAACCGTCGATTTGACGAAATCAATACCTTCGCCCACCTGCTCAATCACCTGATCGTTCGCATCATCAACGAGATAAGTATCGTTGCCGGCACCGCCAATCATCATGTCCGCGCCTGCCAGACCATCGAGCTGATTGTTGCCGCCGTTACCCGTAAGCGTGTTGGCGACCGCATTGCCGGTGCCGCGAATGCCTGCGCTTCCGGTCAACACCAGGTGCTCTGTGTTTTCACCCAGCGTCCAGGTAATGCCCGAGAGTACCGTGTCCACGCCTTCATCCGCCAGTTCCACGACCACGTCAGCAGTCTGCGCCACCACATAGACATCATCGCCCATACCACCGATCAACGTGTCGTTGCCGCCCTTGCCATCGAGCCAGTCATTCCCTTCAAGACCGGCGAGCAGGTTTGCAACATTATTGCCGGTGAGTGTGTTGTCGGCAGCGTTGCCAGTGCCGTTGACCAGTGCAGTGCCCGTCAGCGTGAGGTTTTCGACATGCGCGCCCAGAGTCCAACTCACTGCACTTTGAACGGTATCGATACCTTCATCCGCCGCTTCCACAACAGCATCGCCTGCCTGGTCTGCGACATAAAAGTCATCGCCGGCACCGCCCATTAGGGTATCGGCGCCGGCTTTGCCATCGAGCACGTCATTACCGCCCAGGCCTTCGAGACGGTTATCCGCCGTGTTGCCCGTTAGCTTGTTGGCGCCGGCATTACCCATGCCATTGATCATCGTCGTTCCGGTCAGGGTCAGATTCTCGACTCCGGCTGACAGCGTATAAGTCGCTGCACTGTTGACCAGATCCAGACCTTCATCAGCAAGCTCAAGCACGGCATCATCCGACTGATCGGTGTAATAGATGTCATTGCCGGCGCCGCCGATGAGCAGGTCCGCACCCGCCTTGCCGTCGATGATGTCATTACCTTCCATCCCGCTCAGCGTATTGGCAGCGGCGTTACCGGTCAGCCGGTTGTCCAAGTTGTTGCCGATGCCGTTAATCGCCGCCGTTCCTGCCAGCGTCAGGTTCTCGATTTCTGCAGTCAGACCGTAACTGACCGCGGCCTGCACCGTATCAAGACCTTCACCAGCCAGCTCAATCACCTGATCGCTGCTGTGATCAATCACGTAGCTGTCATTGCCCGCACCACCGATCAGCGTATCCGCGCCGGCAGCGCCATTGAGCACGTCATTGCCATCGAGCCCCAGCAGCACGTTGCTGAGCGCGTTACCGGTCAGGCGATTGACTGCGGCGTTACCCGTTGCGGTAACGGCGGTACCCGTCAGCGTCAGATTTTCAAAATGTTCGGCGAGCGTGAAATCGAACGGACTTTGCACAATGTCAGTACCCTCGTCCGCCAGCTCCACAATAATTTCTTGTTTATTATCAATAATATACGTGTCATTCCCGGCACCACCCACCAACACGTCCACCCCGGCTTTGCCGTCCAGGCGATTCGCCCCGGTGTTGCCAGTGATGGTGTTGGCGAGCGCATTGCCAGTGCCGTTCAGGTTGGCGGTCCCGGTCAGCACCAGGTCTTCCACTTCAGCGGCCAGTGTGTAGGTCACGCCGCTGATCACCACGTCATGACCTTGCTGCAATAACTCAACAACGACATCGCCGGTTTGATCAACGGTGTAGCTGTCGTCGCCTTCGCCGCCGAGCATGCGGTCGGCTCCTGCAAGTCCATCGATCCAGTCATTGCCGGGGCCGCCGGTAAGCGTGTCTGCGAATTCAGTGCCGATCAGGGTCAAGCCTGCGGTCAGCGGCTGCAGGGCAATGCCGAAATCGGCGGCACCGACAATGTCACGAATCTCCGCATCCGTCAGGTCGTCAAGATTGCCGTGCAGTTGATATTGCTGGGCCAGTTGGCCACCGAGGCCGGAAGATGCGCTGGATTCAAACTCCAGAGCAGGTAACACCTCGCCCAGAGCCAGCACGGTATCGCTGTGGTTATAAAGCGCCGCGATGGCACCATTGAAGTCATAAAGGTGGGCAGAGCCGAAAAGCTGCAGCGTAATCACCGGCCAGGCCTGCGGGTCGGCCTCGTACTGCCGGGTCATACGAATGCTGTCGCTCGCGCCAACCGACAGGATCAGATCATCACTCTCGTCATCCAGTGACAGCGTGAGATCCGCGACACCGATGCTCCCGCCAATGGACAGCGTCAGCGCAGCGGCGGCGTAAATGGTATCTGCACCGTCACCGGGATTGAAAGCGATAACCGAGTGGTCCCCGTAAACACCGACGTAGTCGTTGCCGCTGCCGCCCAAAATGAACTGGCGACCAAAACCGTCATACAGATCGTCATCATCGGCACCACCGTCCAGCACGCCAGCGCCGTCCTCGCCACGAACCTGATCAAACCCCGCGCCGCCACGCAGGACGTCGATGCCGCTGCCGCCGTCCATCCAGTCATCACCATCGCTGCCCGTAATGACATCATCACCGTCATTGCCGTAAATCTCGTCATTGCCGGAAAGGCCATCAAGAACATCGTCGGTGTTGCTGCCGCCGATCCGGTCATCACCCGATGTGGCCGGCACGGTTTCCAGCATGGCTTCCATCGAGGCGGCGTCAATAAACGTGCCATCGGCAAACGCAAGGCCGGCCACCCTCGCATCGGGGTTATCAAACCAGTCGTAGATCTCGATCTGGTCAGCAGTACCGCGGACACCGATCGACAGATTCAAGCCGAACTGCGAAACAATCAAATCCTCCGCTGTCAGTGACTCCGCGGCCACAATAATGTCTTCGCTATCGGCATCCAGCTCATCACGCCCGCTACCGGCGCCAAAGTGATAACGGTCGGCGCCCGCGCCGCCGTTGTACGAATCGAAGCCGGCGCCGCCGTCCAGTTCGTCGTTGCCGTCGCCGCCGATCAGCGCGTCATCACCCTCGCCGCCCGACAGCGTATCCTCGCCTTCACCGCCCGATACAAAATCATCACCGCCACGACCGATCAGCACGTCGTTGTTAAAATCGCCGAACAGGAAATCG
Organism: uncultured beta proteobacterium; assembly: GCA_903933915.1. Lineage (GTDB taxonomy): Bacteria > Pseudomonadota > Gammaproteobacteria > Burkholderiales > SG8-41. The sequence goes on from CAIZLW010000134.1 coordinate 12,647, forward strand.
CCATTCTGCGATCCCGTCTGGTATAGGCGGCCATCGCCAAATTCATAACGCACCGCGGCCTGGTTGAGTAATTCGTCGAGCGTATAACGGGCACCATCGGAGAACTCGAAAACCTCCACCCCTTCACCCAAGCGATAGCTGTCAATTACCCCCGTAAACCCGAATTGCAGATCCGGCACCGCCACATCAAATCCGGCATCATCCCAGCGCACCGAAAGCATACCGCCGCCCGACAGCGGCTGATCGGCGTAACCCTGCAATACGTCGTTGGCTGCGACGGTCAGTGTCAGGTCATCCAGCGTGACGCCCGGCCCGAACAGGATTGAATCCTGCGCCAGCACGCCGGCCGTTATCAGACTGCTCAGCGCCGCCTTGTCGTTGCGCAGGATGATCGGCAGCTCCGGCAAGGCTTCAATTAAGGTGATCGTTGCTTCGGGGTATTGCTCTAGAGCGGCTTCGTAGGTCGGTAAGTATCGATGTGAGAGCCCGTCGCCCTCGACCACTACCTCGTATTCGCCGCCGTGTTCGGCGCGAAGTTGCCAGTTTGTAATGCCCAAGCTTCTGTAATACCAATCTACGTAGGCGTCACCCGATATTTCCGAGTCAACCACTGTATCCAGACCGATTTCGCTCAAACCAAAGAAATACCGATCTGCGCCGGTCACACCGTCCAGGTAGTCATTGCCGTTTCCACCCGAGAGCAGATCGTCGTAACCGGCACCAATCAACACATCGCTGCCGGATAACCCAAGAAGCTCAGTCCTCGCATAAGCAATGCCGTGGATTGTTTCCGAGCCATCGCTGCCGCTTACCGTCACATAGGGTGACGCATTGATTAGATTTTTCTGCGTCCAGCGGGTACCATCCGAAAAATTGAGGGCATCTACTTTGAACTCTGTGGCATTGATCGAAAACGAATCACCACCTTCACCAAAACTCACACTGAGCGTTGAACCGGACCATTCCGCGTTAATCTGACTTGTTGAAATTTCAGCGCCAAAATCGATACGATTATTGCCATCAGCATCATCGATCTGATCAACCCCATCACCCAGATCAAGACTGTAGGTATCATCACCCGCGCCGCCACGAATGATGTCATTACCGGCACCAGCATCAACCCAGTCATTACCTTCGCCGCCCTCGACGGTATCGGCCAAATTGCTGCCAACAAGAATGTCATTGCCGCCACCGCCAATCAGTTGATTGACTCCTTCTTCGTCCACAAGAATATCGTCGCCCGCGCCACCCACCAGGATGTCGTCGCCAGCACCGCCATACAGCGTGTCGTTGTTGTTGCCACCTGAGAGAATATCGTTGCCAGCGTCGCCGTAGAGCACATCCTCACCGTTGCCGCCGTTGAGGATGTCATTACCATCTCCGCCTTCAGCGAAATCATTGCCGTTACCGCCTTCAAGCAGATCGGCGCCCACGCCACCATCCAGATAATCCGCGCCGGCATTGCCATATAACTGATCGTCACCGGCACCGCCATCGAGAATATCAGCGCCGTGTAGTTCTTCAGACAGGTAGTTGCCATCACCCGTAAGTACATCGTTTCCTGAACCACCGACCAGTGTGTCATCGCCGCCGTCGCCATACATCACGTCATTGCCGGCACCACCGTCCAGATAATCGCTGCCGGATTGATCAACCACACTGCCGTTGGAGTTCAGCGCATTCCCCGACCCGGCCTTGATAGGCACTAACAGGAAAGTATTGCTTAGAGGCTGCCATATCCTTTCGTTGGGTTGTTCATTGCGTCCAAAATCGCCTGCAATGTGATCATCCCCATCACCACCCATCAACAGGTCATCGCCCTCCCAACCCGCTAATACGTCGTCATCTCCTTCCCCATACAACTCATCGTTGCCGAATTGGCCAATCAGGATGTCATCACCCGCCCCGCCGAACAGTGAATCCGCGCCACCGCCATTCTTGTAATAAATAAAGTCGGGATCGCCAGTCTTCAGCTGGACTTGGCCGTAACCGAGAAAAGCGCTGTCATAGACATAATCCGGCGAAGTCGAAATAACGTCAGGCCCCGCATAGAGCCCTACGTCAAATACATTGGCGCCAGGCAGCGATTCGCCAAAAATTGCATGCGACACACGCCAGCGGATTTGCCCTTCCCAAGTCGTGTAATCGTCGTCAGCAAGCAAAACATCTCGACCGGCACCACCAACCAGGCGATCTGCACCGATACCCCCCAGCAGTACATCATCGCCAGCGCCACCGAAGATCTCGTCATCACCGCTGTTGCCTCTGATCCAGTCACCTGTCAGGTTGGTCGGTGTAGTTAAGGCATTGTAAAGAGCACCCTCCGTTGCACTGGACTCACCAAAGATACGGTCGTTGCCGGACCCGCCCGACAAAATATCTTCCCCCTGCTTTAATCTCAGGAGCCCGCCAAGCAGGTTCCAGTCGAACCCGGTATGACCGGTAATGCCACCCGCCTCAATCCAGTCATTCCCTGGACCACCAAAAAGAAATTGACCGGATAGGTCATCGCCAATAACAACATCTGAACCCTCATGCGCCCAGACAGTTTCATCACCGTTTCCGCCAGCCGAAAGAATGAAATCGCCGCCGGCAGTTCCACGAATAAAATCGCCCCGGTAGGGATTGGGGGTATCAGGAAAAGGCTGCAATTCATTGTCCGGAACTGATGAGTCGCGTATGACATTGCCAATTTCATCAAATTCGTAATGCCTGTCTCCTACTTCACCGAATAGCTTGGGCGCCCATGTCCCGTTGATTTCATTACCACCTGACGGAGGAGGCATTTTCTCAGGAGCATCTTCCAGCGTAATGCCGAGATCACCGTCGGCAAAACTTTCGACAATCAGCGCGCCGCCCTCTTCATAAGTGATATGCAGGGTGAAGCTGCCGTCGCCGTCATCACTCAGGGAGTAGGTAAATTTCTCGTCTTCGCTTTCCCACAGGTCATCACCGATCTTGTAACCACCGGTCAGTTCGGTAAATTTTTCCGCATCGGTATAGAAGCGGATGCGGCCCAGGCCATCTACGTCGTTGATGGTGTCTACCGCCTTGCCATCGGTGAGCCGGTAAATGTAGGTGTCGTCGCCTTTGCCGCCATCCAGTTCGTCGCTGCCGGCGCCGCCGTCTAGCGTGTCGCTGCCTTGCAAACCGAGCAGATGGTCGGCGCCTTCGCCGCCGTTGAGAACATCAACGCCAGTGCCCCCCTCTAAATAGTCGTTGCCGCCGTTGCCGGCAAGAGTGTCGTCACCCGCACCTCCGTAGAGACGGTCGCCGGCAAAATAATTGCCGCCGCTCAGCGAATCGTTTGCATCACCGCCAAACGCGACGTTGACCGGAAATGACACCACTCGCGTGCTCCGCCCAGCCACAGTGATGGTGAGATCGTTGTCGTTGCTTTCTTTCTGGGTCTTGTCAATATAGTGAGTCGTTTCCGCCAGGCTGCCGCGCAGGGCTTTGCTCCGGTCCGCCGTAAAATCCTGATTCTTCCAATACAGCATCGTGGCGCGGTCGTTAAGCCAAGACGCAGTGAGCGCGCCGGCGCCGGTGGCGGGGTCGTGTAAATCCAGCGCGCCGTTCTGGTTGTGCAGGTCATAGAGTGCGTTGTTGCCAACAATCGCAAAGGGATTGAGTTCCTTGAGGGCGTAGCGGTAGGCTAGCGCCGTCGAGCCAGATGCCAACAGCGCGAGGCTTTCAGCAGTCGTCGTTGAAGCCAACACATCCACATGCATGCCGGGGTTGGCATCTGACAGTTTTTTGGTGATTGCCTGCAGCGGCACGATACGCTTATAGAGTTCGTCGCGATTTCCGATCAAAGCGCCGGCAAGCGGCGGGAAATCCAGTTGAAACAGATTCACCAGAGCATTGACGATACGCTCCAGCGATGACCCGGCTTGCGCGCTACTGGCTTCAAACAATGGCTTTAACGTCGCCAGTGCGCTGGTCGGTGCAGCATTGCGGATTTGGGCAGAGAGGCGGATAAAGAGGTCGTAGATGGCAGCGCTGTCCGTCATTTGTACGCTGCTGTGACCACCAATCGTCGAAAGCCCCCCGTTTTCGATAAAAATTCCTTCGAAACCGCCCGGCTGTTGCAGCACACCGCTATTCATTGCGGCAAATTCTGGCCCGGCGATGCCATAGACGTTCAAGATGCTGGAGGCATTGAAGGTAGGCGCGCCTCCAAGGATAGAAAACAGGTTGTCAACAGTGCTGTTGCCGGTCTTGAAGCCGAGCGCATTGACGACCGTGGCGTTTGAAGTGATGCTGGGAAAAAGCCGTGTGAAGGCCATGGCGAGGTGACCGCCAAGACTGTGGCCATTCACGTTGATCGCCCCCAGCCCGGTGGGGATTCCGCCGGTGGCAAGCCGCAGGGTTGCATCTGGCAACTGCGATGAATTCCCCAAGACGATGCCATAGGGGGAGCTTCCGACCGGAACCGCGCCTGGCGGCAGGTTACCGAAACTGTCATAGAGCGCAACCTGAGCAATCGCATAGTTCTGCCCTTCTGCCGTCGCGGATCGATTCCAGCAATTGTAGAGATCGACGAGCTGGCGCACCGCGATGCCATCGACTGCAATCAACGCAGCATCGGCGGAAAAATCAGTAAAGTCCGTAGAACCGCGTATCGCCAGACTGAATTCTCCAGTGCCGGTGCCTCCCCCATTCAACCGCTCGAACAGCGTCGCTGAGAATCCACTCGCGGTGTCGGGGAAGTAATTGACCACACGCCAATCGGTAACTAAGGCGGCGGCTTGGGCTAGGGAGAATTTGCCGTCAGCATCGGTATTTGTGAGGGCGGTTATTAGTTGTGCATTCGTAGTTATTAAATTACCAGCATTATCAAAAAAGTTGGCATATGCGGCTTCAGCCAATTGTGCTTGTTGAAACAGCTCTTGAATGGTGCTCATTTTTTTCGACCGTTTAGTTGCACTTCAAGTTCGACGAATTGCTCCCGAAGTTCTTGGGTGTCATGCTTTGAATTAGCACCTTTACCGCAACGCGCATTACGCAACCAAAACTTCCATCCATACCACCCGCCGCCAACTAGTATCTGAGCAGTTGAGAAATTCACATGCCGCGCTAACACTTCATTCGTCTTGGTGTCCACGACTTCCTGTTCGTGCCGCCATCGATTGAAGATGAATTTCCCATGTTGCTTCACCACTTTATTAATACGTTGGTTAAGAAAATACGTGTCTGTGAAGTTGTCCATATCACCCCGCCGAGTCACAGATAAGTTTTCCACCAACACTTCCGCCACCCCCGGATTCTCTTTCTTCCACTGGCCAAGTGTCTTGTAAACCCAGAACCCCGACTCGGTGGCACAGTAGTATTGGTGTGTAGCAATAGTGGGCATCCAGTCCCAGAACGGGATCAGGTACATCACCAACACCGCACTCCAACCCCAGCGCTTCGTACTCCTGCCGTTTTGCTTCGCGTACTTGATCGCGCCAATTACTACTACGACTGAAATCAGCAGATAGAGCGCAAGCGCGCCCACAATCACCAAGCCCATGACCGCCCCTCTGATGAATTGAACTCGCCGTCCCCGTTACATAAAGCCCAATGCACCGGGGTCAATTTCCTTTCCATCGTCATCTCACACCCCCCTATAAACCCAGCACCACCTGACCAGCCGCTTCCATGATTGATCGGGGACAGGCCACGTTTCTCCCCCACGCACTACCCCAAGGCACCATCCGCCCAAATTCAGCACCACCCAATTGATCACTAAGATTTGGTATCAGTCGCAACCAATACCCAATAGAAGACCGCGCACTTGATCCGTGCCGATCAATGAAGAACCTCTGCCGCAACCCCCGCTGCCGCATACCCGTCCTTTTTGCTCTTATTGCCACCCCTGCATTGCGCCGGGGTCTGCTTGTTTGGGAATAATAATCAAGGATTCACAAAAAACCCGTCAAACTTAACAAAATGGCAAGTTTTCATAAGAAAACCCTAATAATTCAACCCCAATCGGCATCTACAGCCCATTTTCTATTTTTGGGTCTTATGATTCCCTCTCACCCTCTCCACAAACAAGTCATTTGCATAATTTGGGTGCAGTGCAAAACTTGCAACATCCAAGTTAGGACCACTGCAACCCCTTGAATCCTAAAAACAACCTCACCCAAAACAGTCATCCCGAAAGCTTGGCCGCTCGTTACTGATGGCAATGCCAACGCTCCAGGGAGCGCCACATGCCACGCGCCAACCGCCACTTCCTGCCGGGCCAGTTCCGGCACATCACCCATCGCTGCCATGAGCAGAACTTTCTGCTGAAATTCGCACGCAACCGACACCGGTATTTGCATTGGCTGTTTGAAGCCAGGAAACGCTTCGGCTTGTGCTTCCTCAATTACGTGGTGACTTCCAAAACTGCATGTATATATTTTATATATAAATCAATTACTTATTATATTTTAGTGCCTGGGACGTTCACCACCCAGAAGCGGTGTGCACTTGGCAGAACACTCCAGCTTGCTTTATCATGAAACATCAAGATTCATCATGATGGAGACGACGATGGCAACCGTTACCCGTGAAAAGTTTTCTTCCCAGGCCACACCCGAAGTGCTCGCGGCGCTACGACAAATCGCCGAGTCTCAAGGACGACAGTTTCAGGCAGTGCTCGACGAAGCCTTACGCGATTACATCGACCGCCAACAGAAGGAACGTCCCCGTCGGCACGTGATGACGGCCTTCGCCAGCAGCCTTGAGGAATTCGACAGCCTTTACCGCGAACTGGCCAAGTAATCCGTGGCGTCCGGACGCGACCACCTGACCATGCCTGATGTACTGGGCATACACACTGTACTCATGCAACGTTATGGCGGCGCAATGGGGTTACGCGACCCGGGCGCACTGGAGGCCGCCTTGTTCAGGCCGCAGACGGGCTACTACAAAGATATTGTTGCTGAAGCGGCTGCAATGATGGAAAGCCTGACCATCAACCACCCGTTTGTGGATGGCAATAAACGTATCGCCTTTGCTGCGACCGATGCCTTCCTGCGCATCAATGGCTGGCGGCTAAAGCGCCCCCCCATGCAGATCCACACAGAAATGATACAAATGTTCGACTCCGGCTCATTTGATATTTCGCATCTGGAACCTTGGCTAAGGTCCTTCGCCACCGCTGCGGATTGAACATGTCAGAGGATCGGCAGCTATCGCCAATCTCGCGACTGCGCGCTCATTTGGGTGCCGTGCGAAAAGACAGCTAAAATGCGACTTTTCCAGCCACGTTGATCCCTGAAACCCCAATGACCAGCTCCATCCTCGAAAAAATTGAAATGGCGCCCAAGGATCCTATCCTGGGCGTGACCGAAGCCTATGTTGCCGACCAGAATCCGAAAAAGGTCAATCTGGGCGTGGGCGTGTACACCGATGAAAACGGCAAGGTGCCGGTGCTGCAGTGCGTGCGCACCGCCGAGAAAAAGCTGGGCGAGAACGCGACACCGCGCAATTACCTGCCGATCGACGGCATTGCCGCGTACGACCGCGCGGTGCAGGAAACGCTGTTCGGCAAGGACACCCCTGCCGTCAAGGATGGCCGCATTGTCACCGTACAAACACTCGGCGGCACCGGTGGTCTCAAGGTTGGCGGCGACTTTTTGAAGCGGTTCAACCCGGGCGCGGATATCTATATCAGCGATCCGAGCTGGGAGAACCATCGCGCAATTTTTGAATACGCGGGTTACACGGTTAAAACCTATCCCTACTATGATGCGGCGACCAATGGCCTGAAGTTCGACGCCATGCTGGCGTGCTTCGAACAACTGCCAGCGCGCGCGATTGTGCTTTTGCACGCCTGCTGCCACAACCCGACCGGCGTTGATCTGTCGCCCGCGCAATGGGAAAAAGTCATCGACGTGGTGAATCGCCGCGACTTGGTGCCCTTCCTCGACATCGCCTATCAGGGTTTTGCAGAGGGGCTGGAAGAAGATGCTGCAACGATCCGCCGCTTTACCGCGGAATGCAACGCGGTGTTTGTGTCGAGCTCGTTCTCGAAATCGCTGTCGCTGTATGGCGAGCGTGTCGGCGCACTGAGCATCGTCACCAAGAGCAAGGAAGAAGCAGCACGCACACTGAGCCAGTTAAAACGCGTGATCCGCACCAACTACTCCAGCCCGCCCACCACCGGCGGCCAGGCGGTGGCGATGGTGCTGACCACGCCGGAACTGCGCCAGCAGTGGGATCAGGAACTGGGGCAGATGCGCGAACGCATCAAGGTCATGCGCAAGCTGCTGGTCGAGAAGATTCGCGAATTGCGTGCGGATTTTGATTTCAACTTCATCATTGAGCAGCGCGGCATGTTCTCCTACTCCGGTCTGACCAAGGAACAGGTCAAGCGGCTGCGTGAGGAATACTCGATCTATGCCATCGACAGCGGGCGCATCTGTGTCGCGGCGCTGAATACCAAGAACATCGATTACGTGGCACAGGCGATCGCCAAAGTTCTGGTGTAAACCGCGAGGGTGTCAGCAACGAGTTGCAATTGAATAGCCGGCCTGCGCGCCGGCTATTTCTTTTTGGCGTCCTTGCTGTCGCCGCCAAACAAACCGCTGGCCCAGTTGCCAACTTTGGCGCCAACCGAAGCACCCGCGGAAATACCCGCCTCGGCCATCGCCCCGACGGCCGGCAGCGCGCTCGGCGAATCCACCGTGCCACTGATGTTCAGGGGCACCGATACGCCGGCTTTGCCGAGCATATTGACCCGCGTATTGATACGCCCCGACAGGGATTTGTCAGGCGCGATAGTCAAATTGCCCGTGGCAGCCATCGACCCCGACGACACCTGGATCCCGGTCAGCCGCTGCGTGCCGCGATCCATCGCCAGATGCCCGGAGAGCGTGTCGAAACGCGTCTCACCGCCGCTGCCTTTGCGCGACGAAGCCGCCTCTTCAATATCAACGCCCTTGATTACGCCACCCTGGATGTCGAAGGGGGTTTCAAGCTTCATCACATTGGCGATCTGATCAGGCTTGGTGGCATTGGCCGAGAACACCGGCTTTGCGGTGAGCTTGCCGCTCATCCGGGTTTGCGGCGAGAACAACGGCACCAGTTCACGCAGTTCCACATCCTTTACGGAAAAGGCGCCTTTGAGCTGCAACCCTTTTTGCCAGCCGATGGCGGTTTTGCCGGCAATGCTGCCGCCATAGAGCTTGGCATTGATGTCGCCGAAGTCCGCTTCCGTGGGTGACGCGACACCGGTGACATGCAGTTCCTGGAAATGAATCGGCGGCCCCGCCGGCAAGCGCCAGTCCTTGGCCGTCACCTTGACGTTAAATTTCTCGCCCGCCGGCTCCAGCGATGCCTTGAATTTGCCGTCGCGCGCAGTGATGTCGGCGCGCTCCGGCGCACCACTGGCGCCGATGGTCACCCGCGCATCAAAAGGCCCGAAAGTCGTTTTCTGCAGCTGCAATGACGTATCCCTCAGCCGGATGGTCTGCACCAGCACCTTGTATCCGGCTGGCTCGGCCTTGGGGTCGGATTTGGCCCACTCCGGCATCATGTCAAGCGCCCGCTGCGTGATCACCAGCCCTTCGATGTCGATGCTGCGGATCACCTTGGTCGCACTGAACAACGTCAACAGGTCCGGGGTTACTGAAACTGTTCCGATCTTCAAATCGACGGCCTTGCCGACTTCAATCCCTGCAATGGTCACATGCGGCAACGGCAATCCGACCAGCTGCATCTTTTTGAAGGAAACCGGTTCCTTCAGCTTGTCTGAAACCATCTTTTCCAGCTGCGGACGGTAGTCGTCGAGCGATACCAACAGCGGCACAAGCGCCAGAATCGCGATTAACACCGCAAACACCAGAATAAGTCGCTTAAACCACTTCATTTCAGTCGAATCCCTGCGTTGACCGGGTATCCATCCGCAGATAGAATACGCCCCTCGTTGCAGCTGTAACAACCGGTTTTTCAAGCACAATTCCCCGATAGCTCAGTTGGTAGAGCGACGGACTGTTAATCCGCAGGTCCCTGGTTCGAGCCCAGGTCGGGGAGCCAACAACTGTCATTGATTTAGAAGGACAATGACAAATTCGATGAGCGACTTGGCAAGTCATTCTTCGTCATCCCACGATAAATGGGACACTTTTGGGACACTTCCCTTAGGTGCCGTTACTTAGATACGCCATTCCACTTTCCCAAGGCTGGTTCCTGCTGAGCAGTGTTGCTGCTCGGCTCGAACTTATTGCGGCTATGCCGCGACAAGCACAAGGAGTGTCATGGCTACTATCGAAGCACGCCGTACGACGGACGGCGCCCCATCCTACCGAGTCAAAATCCGTCTCCGCGGACGCCCCACTGAGACGGCTTCGTTCGCCCGCCTTACCGACGCCCGCCGCTGGGCACAGAGTACCGAGGCCGCCATCCGGGAAGGGCGCTATTTTCATCATAGCCAAGCCAAGCGGCACAGCCTCCGGGAGGCAATCGATCGCTATAAGCTTGAGGTCCTGCCCAACAAGCCAGCGAGCGCCCGGAGCCAATCCTCCCAGCTCAACTGGTGGTGTGCAGAACTCGGTGGTTACTACCTGGCCGACATAACGCCGGCTCAAATCGGCAAACTGCGCGACAAGCTGCTCAGCACGCCTAGGCAACTGCGCCGTGGCGAGAAGCCAAAGACAGCAACCTCGTCCCGCGCCCCTGGCACTGTGGTTCGCTACATCGCCGTGTTGTCGCACCTTTTTACCATCGCTATCAAAGAATGGGGATGGGCGGAATCAAGTCCGGTTGCAAAGATCCGCAAGCCGCGCGAACCGCGCGGCCGGGGGCGCTTCCTCAGCAAGACTGAATGCGTCCGGCTGTTGGAGACTTGCAAAGCCTCTTCCAGCACGCACCTCTACCCGGCTGTGGTGCTCGCACTGTCCACCGGCATGCGTCGCGGCGAGATATTTTCCCTGCAGTGGTCGCAGATCGACCTGATCAAACAGCGCATCACAATCTACAAGACCAAAAACGGGGAAATCCGCGTTGTTCCGCTAATGGATCTTGCCCTCGAACTAATCGGCGCGATGTCCAAAGCGCGTGCCCCCGAGGAGTTGATCGTTTTCCCGGGTTCAGGCAAAGGCCCATCAGCCGACATCAAAAAGTCTTGGTATACCGCGCTGGAGGATGCGGAAATTGCAGACTTCCGTTTCCACGACCTCCGCCATACGGCAGCGTCCTACCTCGCCATGGGCGGGGCCTCACTGCTCGAAATTGCGGCAGTTCTGGGCCACAAGACTTTGTCAATGGTGAAGCGGTACTCGCACCTGAGCGAAGGACATACATATCAGGTAGTCGCCGCGATGAACAAAAGCCTCTTTGGCAAAGAAGACAACGATGTCTAAGTCCAACCACCCCTGCGGTACAGAAGCGCAGTTCAAGGCCTGTGCCAGACTGCCGGCGCTTCACAAAGCCCAGATCGTCTCCTTAATTCAGGGCTTCCTGCCCCGGCATCGCGCGGCACGCCGCTGCTACTACCTTGATGACTATGCACCGCACATACAGAAGCTGAATGAAGCAGTGCATGTTGATTTCCACCCAAAACTGAGCCACTTTCGGGGTTAGTTTCCACTGAAATTTGAGCCACGCATGGACACTACTCTGCTCAAAACATGAGCAGGGGTTGCAGGAGTGATCAACGTGGCGATATTGAGTTCGATAAGGCG